>CAMCTE010000109.1 GCA_945878385.1 Azohydromonas lata NBRC 102462
ACACGCCGGCCTGCCACACACCCAACACCCACTGCAGCACGCCGCCGCCCCAGAACTGCGTGATGCGGGCGCCGGCCAAGGCCTTGAAGCGCTGTTGCCGCGTGGCTTCCAGTGTGAACAGGCTCAAGGCCCCGAGCGTGCCCACCATCGCGGGAATGGCCAAAGGCCAAGTGGCTCCCCACCAGACGGCGGCTGCAAGGGCGGCCAAAAGGGCAACCCCGCTGACGGCCAGCAACACCCGCACACAAAGCGCGCGCAGCGCGGCGGCCTCGGCTTCGCTTTGGGCCAAAGGCAAAGCAAACTCATAGCGCGCGCAGGCCACCACCGCCACATTCGCGCCGATGGCTGATGCAAGGTGAAACACGCCGAAGACTTCAGGGCCATAGAGCCTGGCCAGAAAGGGGCCGAGCAGCAAAGGCCCCAACTGGGCCGCGCCACTGCCCAGCAGCAGGGTGAGCGTCCCGCGCCACAGGGGGGCTGCGTTCACGCGCAGGCCTGCTCGAGCGCCGCGATCACGCGGTCCTGGTCGGCTTGTGAAAGGTCTGCACTCATGGGCAGGCTCAACACGGTTCGCGCGGCCTCATCGGCCACGGGGCAGCAATCAGGGCAGCACTCAAGCGCATAGGCCAACTGCCGGTGCATCGGAATCGGGTAGTGGATGGCGGTGGGGATGCCCTGCGCTTGCAGCGCTTCCTGCAGCACCTGGCGCTGCGGGGCGAACACGGTGTATTGCCCGAACACGCTGCGGCGTTCAGGCCGAATCGTCACCGGGCGCACACCGGCGCGTTGCAAACGGGCACTGTTGGCGATGGCCTGGGTGTAGCGTTCCCCCAGCGCCGCGCGCCGCTGCAGTTCCCATTCAAACCGTCCCCACTTGGCCAACACCACCGCACATTGCAGCGTGTCCATGCGACCGCCCACACCCACGCGGGTATGGCGGTAACGCGCGCTCTGGCCATGTACGCGGATTTCGCGGGCCGCCTGGGCCAGCGCGTCGTCGTCGGTAAACAGGGCACCGCCATCGCCATAGCAACCCAGGGGCTTGCTGGGAAAAAAACTGGTGCATCCGATGGTGGACAGGTGGGTGCTGCGTCGGCCGCGGTACAACGCACCGAAGCTCTGCGCAGCGTCTTCAACCACCGGCAAACCGTGGCGCGCCGCAATGGCGTTGAGGGCGGCCATGTCCGCGCACTGACCATACAGGCTCACCGGCATGATGGCGCGGGTGCGCGGCGTGATGTGGGCTTCGACCAAGGAGGCGTTGATGTTGCAGGTGTCGGGCTCAATGTCCACAAAGACGGGCTTGGCGCCGAGCAACACCACCACTTCAGCCGTGGCCGCGAAGGTGAAGGGCGAGGTGATGACTTCATCACCCGGCCCGACACCCAGGGCCATCAATGAAACCAGCAATGCCTCGGTGCCGCTGGCAACGGTTACGCAATGCCGCGCGCCGGTGTAGGCCGCAAGCACCTGCTCCAACTCCTGCACCTCCGGGCCCATGATGTACTGACCATGGTCCAGCACGCGCTGGATGCGGGTGTCGATCTCGCCTTTCAGTGCGGCGTATTGGGCCTTGAGGTCGGTGAATTGCATCGGAGCGGCGGTGTTCAGACCAGGAGACTCAGGCCTTGCCGGGTGAGTTCATACCGGTCACCCGCAACCGGGCATGTGGCACGCAGGGGCGGCTGCCCAGCCTGCAGTTGCAATGGCAGTGGCAGCCGTTGGCCATTGCGGCTCATCCAGCCTACTTGGCGGGCTGGCACGCCGGCCATCAACGCGAAATCGGGCACATCGCCGCGCACCACGGCACCTGCGGCCACGAAGGCATAGGCGCCGATGGTGGCGCCACACACGATGGTGCAGTTGGCGCCCAAGGTGGCGCCGCGCCGCACCAGCGTGGGCCGGTATTCCTGCTTGCGCTCCACCGCCGCGCGCGGGTTCAACACATTGGTAAACACCATGCTGGGCCCGCAGAAGACCTCGTCTTCCAGGGTGACGCCGTCGTACACCGACACCTGGTTCTGAATCTTGACCCTGTGCCCGATCACCACCTGATTGCCGATGAACACGCCCTGCCCGAGCGAGCACTGCTCGCCGATTCGCGCACCCGCACACACATGGACGAAGTGCCAGATGCGCGTACCCGCGCCCACTTGCGCGCCTTCATCGACGATGGCACTGGGGTGCAGGTAGAGCGTGTTCATGGGTGAGTCGGCACGGGGCGGTGTGCGCTTGGCCGTCGGATTCAGAACACCAGGGGCAAGCCCACGCGCACGCCGTCGCGCGCACTGCGGTAGGCCGCGATGATCACTTCCAGCGAGCGCAGGCCTTCATAGCCATCGACCTCGGCATGCGCCTTGCCCTGGAGGGTGTCCAACACATTGGCGTAGTACAGCGGATGGCCGTGCCCGTATACCGAAGGAGGCTCGTAGTTGGCGCTGCGGATCAACTCATCCTCCGGCAGCGCCTGGTCGAACTGCCAGTGCTGGATCTGGTTGACCGCCACACCGCCGATGCGCACCGTGCCCTGTTCACCAAGCAGCGTGATGCTGCCCTCGAAGTTCTTGGCATGGGTGAGCATGGTCACATTGATCGACGCCAGCGCTCCGCTGCGCAGGCGCAGGCTCATCACACCGGTGTCCTCGGCCTCGATATTGCGCGCAAGCGTGGCGGTGTAGGCGTGCACATTGTCTACCGGCCCCACCAGCCAATCCACCATGTCCACATAGTGGCTGGCCTGGTTCATGAAGGCACCACCGTCCAAGTCCCAACGGCCGCGCCAGGGGGCTTCGTCGTAGTAACTTTGTGGCCGTGTCCAGAACACATTCACATTGACCATGGCGATGCGGCCGAAGCGGCCTTGGTCGATGGCGCGCTTGAGGCACTGCATGGTGGGGTTCAGGCGGTTTTGCTTGACCACGAAGAGCTTGACGCCCGCATCGCGGCAGGCGCGCACCATCGCCATGCCTTCGTCCCACTTGGTGGCCATCGGTTTTTCTGTGAGCACATGCACGCCGGCCTGCGCGCAGCGAATCGCCTGGCGGGGATGCAAACCGCTGGGAGTGGCCAACACCACCAGATCGGGCTGAATGCCGGGCGCAGCCAACAGCGCTTCCAATGACGGGAAAGCGGGCGCGCCGGTGCGCTGAGCGGCGGCGGCAGCGCGGTCGGGTTGGTTGTCGCACACCGCCACCCAGTGGGCGCGGTCGGCATGCCGCTCGAGCGCCTCGATGTGGTTGCGCGCAATGCGCCCACAACCCACCAGGGCCAGACGCAATGGGCGGCCCGTGACGGGCTGGTTGGCCGCAAAGGGAAGGCTCATGGCGGTTCAGTGTACGGGGTGAGGCACTTAAAATGCGAAGTTTGCCCGCTTCCAGCCTGCGGGCACCCGCTGCGCGCCCGGCGCGTGGCTCAACCTCGAACCGCCTCCATGAGCACCAACGCCGCGCACCCCAACCCCTCCACGCCTGCTGTTGAAGCGCCCGACGAGAACAAGCTGATGGCCGAGCGGCGCGAAAAATTGGCCGCCCTGCGCAGCCAGTGCCAAGCGCACGGTGCGGTGCCCTTCCCCAACGATTTCAAGCCACGCCACCAGGCCGGCGACCTGCAAACCCGCTACGCGGGCATTCCCAACGAAGTGTTGGAGCCGCAAGCGGTGCAGGTGAGCGTGGCCGGGCGGCTGATGCTCAAGCGGGTGATGGGCAAGGCCTGCTTCGGCACGCTGCAGGACGGATCCTTCGGCCCCAAAGACCTGCCCGCGGGGCGACTGCAGGTGTACGTGACGCTGGACGCGGTGGGTGAGGCCACGCTGAACGCCTTCAAGCACTGGGACCTGGGCGACATCCTGGGCTGCGAGGGCACGCTGTTTCGCACCAAGACCGGTGAACTCTCGGTCAAGGCCAGCACCATCCGGCTGTTGACCAAGAGCCTGCGCCCGCTGCCCGACAAGTTCCACGGCATGAGCGACCAGGAGCAGAAGTACCGCCAGCGCTATGTGGACCTGATCACCGACGAACAGGCCCGCTCACGCTTCGTGGCACGCAGCAAGGCGGTGTCCTCCATCCGTCACTTCATGGTGGAGCACGGATTCCTGGAAGTGGAAACGCCGATGCTGCACCCCATTCCCGGTGGCGCCAATGCCAAGCCCTTCGTGACGCACCACAACGCGCTCGACCAAGAGATGTTCCTGCGCATCGCGCCCGAGCTCTATCTCAAGCGACTGGTGGTGGGCGGCTTCGAGCGGGTGTTCGAGATCAACCGCAACTTCCGCAACGAAGGCATCAGCGTCCGGCACAACCCTGAATTCACGATGATGGAGTTCTACGCGGCCTACTGGAACTACCACGATGTGATGGACTACACCGAGCAGGTGCTGCGCCACGCGGCGCGCCAAGCCACCGGCAGCGCGGTGCTGCAGTACAACGGGCGCGAGGTGAATCTGGACAAGCCCTTTGTGCGCCTGTCCATCCGCGACGCCATCATCCGCCATGTGCCGCAGGTAGGCGCCCAGCGCATCGACGACACCCACGCCCTGACCGAAGAATTGAAGAAGCTGGGCAAGACGCCGCCGGCGCACTGGAACCTGGCGCAGCTGCAGTTCGGCGTGTTCGAGGAACTGGTGGAGCAGCACCTGTGGGAGCCCACCTTCATCGTAGACCACCCGGTGGAAGTGAGCCCGCTGGCGCGCGCGTCCGATGCAGACCCCACCCGCACCGAGCGCTTTGAGCTCTACATGACCGGGCGTGAAATCGCCAACGGATTTTCAGAGCTCAATGACGCGGAAGACCAAGCCGCGC
Source organism: Azohydromonas lata NBRC 102462 (assembly GCA_945878385.1). Lineage (GTDB taxonomy): Bacteria > Pseudomonadota > Gammaproteobacteria > Burkholderiales > Burkholderiaceae_C > RFTU01. Next base: position 4,797 of record CAMCTE010000109.1, read on the forward strand.
GCTTTCATGCGCAGGTGGCCAACAAGGACGCAGGAGACGAAGAAGCGATGTATTTCGATCACGACTTCCTGCGCGCGCTGGAATACGGTATGCCGCCCACTGGCGGCTGCGGCATCGGCATCGACCGACTGGTGATGCTGCTGACGGATTCGCCCTCGATCCGCGATGTGGTGCTGTTCCCTGCCCTGCGGCGGGAATAAGCCTACTTGTTGAAAACCGGCTTGCGCTTGTTGACGAAGGCGTCCATGCCTTCGCGCTGATCGGAGGTGCCGAACATCGAATGGAACAGGCGCCGTTCGATGTGCAGGCCTTCGGTGAGGGACGATTCAAAGGTGGCGTTCACCGCCTCCTTGGTGGCCATCACCGCCAAGCGCCCGAAGCCGCAGATCTTGTCGGCTGCGGCCAGCGCTTCTTCCATCACCTTGTCGGCGGGCAACACGCGCGAGACCAGGCCGCATCGCTCGGCCTCGGCGGCGTCCATCCAGCGGTTGGTCAGCAGCATGTCCATGGCCTTGGCCTTGCCCACGGTGCGGGGCAGCCGCTGGGTGCCGCCGGCGCCGGCGATGACACCAATGGTGATTTCGGGCTGGCCGAACTTGGCGTTGTCGGCTGCGAAGATCATGTCGCACATCATGGCCAGTTCGCAGCCGCCGCCCAGGGCCACGCCCTGCACCACGGCCATCACCGGCTTGCGCACACTGCGGATGGCTTCCCAGTTGCGGGAGATGTAATTGTTGCCGTAGACCTTCTGAAAATCGTAGTCCTTCATCGCGGCGATGTCTGCGCCTGCGGCGAAGGCCTTTTCGCTGCCCGTGAGGATGATGCAGCCGATGGTGTCGTCGCGGTCAAAGGCCATGAGCGCCGCTCCCAGCTCGTCCATGAGCTGGTCGTTCAGCGCGTTCATCGCCTTGGGGCGGTTCAGGATGATCACGCCGGTTTTCAGGTCGGCCGTGCCGCGGGTGTCTGTGAGGATGGTCTCGTAGCTCATGGTGCCAGTCTATCGCCGCTGGGCACGCTGGGTTTGACAAGTTCGGGCAGGCCGTCCATCACCATCATGGCGAAGGATTCGGCGTCCACGGCCACCTGCATGCGCACCGGCAGGTACTGCAGGGCGGGGGCGAACCACACTTCGGCAATCAGGTCGCGCCGAAGGGGGTCCAATTCACGCTGGGGTTTGGCATGGATGGCCTGCACCGGGCCGGCTGGGGTGTCCACCATCACCGGGTCGCCCACCACATAGCTCCATTGGTCGGAGCGGCGCGACAGCGCCAAGGGGAACGCCACTCGGTCGCCTGCCTTGATGGGCGTGGGGTTGGTGCCGAACAACCAGGCCAGCTGCACGAACTGGCTGGCCGAATCCTGCGTGCCGATGGGGGCGGGACGGCGCGTTCCGTCCTGCATCACCGTGGTGCCGGGCTGCCCCGGAGCACCCGGCTCGAAGGTCATGGACACGCGGCGAACTCGAGAGAAGATCACCCGCGTCTCTTCCTCGTAGCGCGCCGGCACCAAGCCATCGGCGCTCAACCGGCCCTCGCTGGACACACGGCGCGACATGATGGGCGCCGCACGCGGGCCGATGGCCACCTCCATTTCCACCCGGTAACGCTCGCCATCGCGCAGCCACAGCACCTGGGCGTGGCCACTGAATTCTCCGCGGTAGTTGCCCTTGAGCGTGTAGCGGATGCGGGTAGAAGGCGGCCAGGGGTCCGGTGGGATCGCGCGAGCCGGCTCGGCGGGTGCACTGGGCGCGGCTTCTGCCACGGACGCAGCAGCCGGTGCTTCTGCCAACACCGCGGGCGCTGCGGGTTCCGATGCTGCAGCGGCGGCCGCCAGAGGTGCCGATGGGGCAGCGTCGCCGCTTGCATCGGTGCTCAGTTCCACAGGGGGCGGCGCGCTGCGCCGCTTACGCACAGGCTCGGAAGGCTTGAGGGCCCCCTGCACGACCACATCCACCGGTGCGGCGGCGGCCTCGGAAGACTCATGCCAACCCGCCATGGTCAGCGCCAACTGCCGCCCCACCCAGGCGTGGGTAAGCAGCACCAACACCACCAAGGCGGCAGCCCACCAACGCCGACGGACACTGTGCCCGCCCAGGCCGGGCCGGTGCGGCGTCGCGGCGACCGGCGCGCCCATCAGGCGCTGGCGCTCCACCAGACGCTGCGGCGCTGCACACCAGCCGGGTCGGCCTTGGCTTGCGATTCATCCATCGACCACTGCAGGGTGGGCAGTCGGGTGGAATCGGCCTGCGGCTGCAGGGTCAGTTGCAGGATGCGCTGGTCGCGATTGATGAGCACTTCAATCTTGGACGCCGGCCCGGGCTGACCGCCGCGCGCCTTGCCAGGGGTTGAATGCAACCACTGAACTGCATCATCCAGGCGCCGCACCCGCCAGCCCTGCACCGCCAGGATCTCGTCTCCTGCGCACAAGCCGGCGGCCTGAGCCGCGCTGCCGCGCAGCACCTGGCGCACGATGCAGCCAGTCACCGGCCCTTCGTTCAGGCGCAGGCCCCAGGCCGCTGACAGGCGCTCGGCCTCGCGCACTTGCGTCAAGGCCATGGAGGACAACAGGGTGGGCACAGGCAACTCGCCGGTGCCGTGCACCCATTCCTGAAGTTCGCGCTCGAAGGAACGACCGCCCACTTCCTGAAGGGCCTGGGCGATGTCGCCTTCGGTGATGCCGATGTTGCCCGGATCGCGAAGCGCCGTGCGGCCAGCGGCACCGCCCCGCCGAGAGCCGCGCTGTTCGCCCAGCGCCCACAGGCGGCGCATCACCGCATCCAGGCTGCCACGCCCTTCGCGGCGCAGGGTAAGGTCCAGGCACAGTGCCACCTGCGCGCCCTTGGTGTAATAGCTGATGGTGGAGTTGGGCGTGTTCTCGTCCTGCCGGTAGTACTTGTTCCAGGCGTCAAAACTGGCCTGGGCCACGCTTTGCACTTGGCGCCCGGGCATGGACTTCACGGCCGTGGCCGTCTTGGCCAGCAGCTTTACATAGCGTGGCCCATCGATCAGCCCGCCCCGCACCAGGGCCAGGTCGTCGAAGTACGAGGTGAAGCCCTCGAAGAACCACAAGAGCTCGGTGTAGTTCTCGCGGGTGTGGTCGATGCGGCACAACTCGGCAGGCTTTAAGCGCTTGACATTCCAGGTGTGGAAGTACTCGTGGCTGATCAAGCCCAGCAGCGTGAGGTAGCCGTCGCCCGTGCCGGTCTCGCCCACCCGCGGCAGGTCTTTGCGGGCGGCGATCAGGGCGGTGCTGGCGCGGTGCTCCAGGCCACCGTAGCCGTCTTCCACCGTATTGAGCATGAACACATATTTCTGGAACGGTGGCTTGCCGCGCGCGCCGTGCCAGAAGCGGATGTGCTCTTCACAGATGCGCTGCGAATCGCGCAACAGGCGCTGTCCGTCAAAGCCCGGCCAGGCGCCGGCCACGACAAATTCGTGCTCCACGCCCTGCGCCTTGAAGCTTCCACACCAGAAGGGCCCGAGTTCGAAGGGGTGGTCCACCAGTTCGTCGTAGTCCTGCGCGGCATAGTGCAGGCCGCGGGTCTTGCCCGGCAAGCTCGGCATGGCCGTGGCCACCTGCCACCCGCGCGGCAGGCCTTCCAGGCTCAGGTGATGCGCCTGTTGTTCGCGCCCATGCACGCGCAGGCACAGGCTGGTGTTGTTGAAGAAGCCGCGCTGCGGGGACAGGAAGGCGGTGCGCACCGAGGTGTCGTAGGCATAGACCTCGTAGCGCAGTTCCAGCGCGGCCGCGCCGCTGCAGTCCACCTGCCAGGTGGTCTTGTCCAACTGCCGCACGGCCCGCGCGCTTGGCCCCTGGCGCGCCGAAAGGCCGCTGAGGTGCCGCCCAAATTCACGCACCATGTAGCTGCCTGCGATCCACACCGGCAGGCTCACGCACTGGTTGGCATCGGGCTGGGCAATGGTCAGGGTGACGCGGTAGGTGTGCGCGTGCGTGTCCGACGCGTCGATGCGATAGCGCACCGCGCAGGCGCTGTCCTTGCGGGCCGCGCTCATGAACCCGCC
>CAMCTE010000110.1 GCA_945878385.1 Azohydromonas lata NBRC 102462
TCATCACCGTGTTGCTCAGGTGTGCAAAGCGGTCCAGCAGCACCACGGCACCGCTGGTGTCAGCCTCACCCAACGGGTGCTGAAGCCCCAGAGCGTGACCGAGTTCATGCAGCAGCGCGTAGTAGCCCTCCTGCCCCGGGTTCATCACCGCAGCGGATTCCACATCCAGCCACACATCGCCGGCCTGCGCCTTGCCGCGGAAGAAGTCTGGAACGAATGAATAGCCCCGAGTGTCGGCCTGCTGGTTGATCCCCAGGCGAATGTCGCCGGTCGCACCGCTGACCTCCCGGAAGATGACGCCCGTCTGTTCCTGCAGCTTGGCGAAAAGGTCGCGCACCACCTTCTGCTGTGCGGAAGAAAAGGCCGTGAAACCGGTTCCGCCGTCGGCACCGTCGGCGGGCCGCTCGGTCAGGAAACTGTAGGTGATGGTCGCAGCGGCGCCCGGAGCCTGGGTCTGCCATCCGGCGGCGCCACGGAGAAGGATGTCTTGGCCCGCTTTGTCGAAGGAGGCCAGGGCGGCGGTATTCAAAACGGTGCGGTTGGGCCCGACCATGTAGTTGATCCACTCGATGTTGCGGAAATCGAATGTGAAGGTCGGCATGGAATCGAAATGGGCCTTGAACGACCGGCCATCGGCGGCCACTTCCATCACCAACCTGCCACGGTCAGGCGACTCATCGACATAGAGATCGACAAAATCTTCACCGCCGCGGCCATCGATCAGGATCGTGCCCTTCTGGGTGCCACGCCAAGGATGGATGTAGAAATAATCACGGGCACTGGACCCATAGCCCGTGTCGCCGGGCTGTTTGAAGCCGTGAACCGTGTGGACATTCACCAGGGTGTCGCGGGTACCCCAACCGTCCAGTGCGTAGCCAGCCTCCAGGTCCACGGTGATCGGCTTGGGGGAAGACCAGTACCAGACCGTGGCCTCATACTTCAACGATGGATCTACGATGACCGTGTCATTGCCCTGGCCGGGCTGCACGGTTCCCCACCTGCCGGTGACGGTGATCTTGTCGTCGCCCTCCAGCGCCTCATACCGGTCGCTCGTCTTGAGCTCGTAGACGTCGGGCCCGCTGGTACCGTTGATGACTGCCACGTGTGTGCCTCAGATGTAGCCGATACCGCGGTTCTTGAAATGGACCAGGTTCGGCATCGCCGCCAGCGTCTGTTCAGGGGTCAGCCCCATCCAGCGCACGGCGTCTGCGATGAACTGGTCCGACGAATACTGCGGCAACCACTGACCTCGCTTGGGGTTGAAGATCGAGGCGTCGTCCGGGCCCCCAGTTTGCAAGGTGGGGAAGGCCGTACCGTAGACCGAACCGCCCTTGACCGCGCCACCGAGGGCAAACCAATGGTTGCCCCAGGCGTGGTCGGAACCGACGCCCGCGGCAGGGTCCAGTGTGCGGCCGAACTCGCTGATCACCACTGTCAGCACCTGCGAATCCAAGCCCATGTCGACGATGGATTTGTCGAAAGCGGCAATCGACTGGGCCACCGTTTGAAGCCTGCGGTCCAATCCTGGATTGGTATCCCCCGTGTCCATCTGCCCCGTGTGGTGGTCGTAACCGCCGTCCTGCACCAGATAGAACTGCCGCTGGGCCCCGGCCGCCTTGCAGTAGCCGATGTGCTTGGCCACGAAGCTCAAGTCGCGCGGCAAACCTGTGAAGGTGGCTGTGGGGAACTCTCCGCTGGGAGTGGGGCCGTTCTTTCGGCCTTGGGCAAATTCCAGGGAGTCCAGGTACGCGGCGCGCATGCTGCGAGAGAACTCTGCTTCATAGGCATTGCTGGACTGCAGGCGCGTCATCCACTCCAGCCGCTGGGTCATTGAGTTCTGGGAATCATCCAAATTGGCCACGCCCCAATTCGAACTGCCGTTGCTGTCGGCCAAGCTCAAGGGTGTGCCGCGTGACACCAGGGCGGTGTAATTGTTCGTCACCGTGATCAAAGGCTGACGGGTGCGCAGAGCCGGGGGAAGCTGGTCCATGGCACGCCCAGCCCAGCCGCTTCGATCCTCGTCGCCCATCCAACCCTGCACCCACTGTTCCTGGTCGCTGTGCGAACCCAAAAATGGCGGCAGCTTGGCCGTGCGGTCTTGCACCTGCTTGATGGTGGTGGGCTCGATCAGTGCTCCCACATTGGCCACCACCGCCAAGCGCTTGCGCTCGAACAGCTCATGAAGGGGCTTGATGGACGGCGTGAACCCGAAGGTATGGCCGATGTGGGTGCCGCTCAGGCGAAGCAGCGCGTCCTTGGGCAAGGCCAGGGTGGGGCGGGCCTTGGTGTAGTCGCCGTGGGCGCCGTCCATGGGCACCAACACGTTGTTGCCGTCGAACCCTCCCGCCAAGAACACCACCACAACGGCCTTGTAATCAGCGGCCTGCACCCAACCCGTGGGCGCCAGCGCAGCACCCACGGAGGCCAAGGACACGGCACCCGTGCCGGCCAGGAATGCGCGTCGATCCATCTTCATTTCACTGCCCCCATTGGCGGCGTCATCGTGGCAGCCTGCACCATGAAACCCATCAGTTGCGTCGGTGTGTCGCGGTTCCAGCTTTGCCCGGCGATGCCGTCTTTCAAACCCGTGCGCACCGTGGCCGACATGGCGCCTCTGAAATAACGCTCAGACATCAAGTCCAGCAGGGCATCGTCGGACTTCGCGATGGCCTTCTTGAAGGTTTCGACATCACAGCCTGCAGCCTCAAGGATGGAGCCTTCATGCCACTGCCAGTGGTAGCGCCCCAGACGCCTGGAGAATTCGCGGCTGTCCAGCGTCTTCTGCTCGGGCGCCAGCAGGTTGGAGCCTGGCGCACGGTGATTGGGCGGGTAGAAATTGAACACCGAATCGGCCTGCAAGGGCCGCTGGTCGGACCAGAACTCCACCTGTGTCGGGTTGTTGCGGCCGCGCGGGGCCAGGCGGCAGCTCATGCCCCGCAGCACCATGGTGTGCAGAAGATAGGGCTCGCGGATGCGGCCAAAGTTCTGTGCCGCCTTGCCAGGCACATCGCCTGCACGGGCTTCGGTATCGGTCAGAACAGCCTTCACGACAGCCGCCAAGTTGCCACGCGTCTGCTCAAACACGGTGGTGACGCGGCGAACATAGGCGGGCGAGGGGTCGCTGGTGGTCAGCCCCTGGATCAGGCGCATCGATACGAAAGGCGCGGTGTTGGGATGCGCGAGCAAAATCTCGACAACCGCATCGAGATCCTTCTTGGCATCGCCACCGGCGGCAATGCTCTTGCCCAGCACCATCTTGGCAGCGGTGTCGTGGTTGAACGCATTCTGCGCCACCATCTGCATGCCGAAATTCGCAAAGTTGTGGTTGTTTCGAATGGCCCGTTCAGCCTCGGGCAGTGGCGCGAATTCCCAACCGGTCAAGGCGCGGGTGATTTCAATCACATCTTGCTGGTTGTAGGTTTCGATGGGCTTGCCGGCTGCGTCCCGCTTGACCGTGCCGTCAGGGTTCAGCATCACCATGCCCACCGAGAACAGCTGCATCAACTCTCGGCCATAGTTCTCGTTGAGGCTTGTGCGGCGGTTCTGGTTGTTGTCCAGGTAATTGCCCATGGCCGGGCTCACGGTGATGGCCTTGAGCAGGTCGGCGTAGCTGCCGAAGGCGCCGCCCATCAGCGTATTCCAATACTCTGAGCCGCCGTAGGCATTCACCTTGCGTGTGGAGGTGACGAGGAAATTGGACAGGACCCAAGCGACCCGGTAGCGCAGTTGGTCATCGGCACTGACGGCCATGTCGAACAACGCATTGGTGTGCAGCGTAGAGGCCCGGTCGCTGCGAGGGCGGTCGCTGACCTGGTCGAAACTCATCAGGTCGCTGGGCGTGGTGATGCGCGACACCGGCTTCTTCAACTGCTCGTCGATCCATCCGGACATGCCGATCGACCGCACACGCGCCACGGACGAGGGCTCTGGCCCCATGGAGGCCTGTTCCAGAAAGCGGGAGGCCGCGTAGTGGGTGACTACCGGGTTGGAGCCGCTGCCGCCTGCCCCCACTTGACCGGCCAAGTTCACCTGTGCGCCGGGGGGCTGCTGCTCACCAGCGCCTCCACACGCCACCAATGCCGCAGAAGCGGCCAGGAGAGTCGATTTGCACAAGCGGTTCAGCACCATCAGCAGGCCCAATGTGTTGGATCGTCAAAGTGTATTGATGACTATCAGTTTTGCCAATTTTTTTGACCTCCATCACCCACAACGGACCCGGGCAACCCTGATTGGACGTCGACTATTCCTCGGGCTGGGGCGTCATTCGCATCCAAGCCCCGGTTCATGTCGTAACCTGGGGCATCGCCACCTCCTTGGTTCACCATGCCGTTCACCCGTCGCCGTGCCCTGCCCGCGATCCTCACTTCCGCCTGGGTGGGACCGGCCCTACCCGCGCATGCTCAAAGCAAGCCCTCGGGAGCCGGCAAGTTGGCGGCCTTGAACCTGCAGGGGCTGGACACCGGTGTGGCCTGGTCACCCGACGAGGGCAGCAAAACCTGGCTGTACCTCGACTTCTGGGCCTCCTGGTGCGGCCCCTGTCGCCTTTCCTTCCCTTGGATGAACCGCATGCACGAGCAGTGGCAGGCTCAGGGCCTGCGCATCGTGGCGGTCACTGTGGACCGAAAGCGGGAGGACGCACTGGGTTTCCTGCGAACCCATCCGGCGAAGTTTCAGGTGGCCTTTGACACTCAAGGCACACTGGCGCGGCAACTGGAGGTGAAGACCATGCCCACCAGCCTGCTGGTGGCGCCGGACGGACGCATCATGCACCGGCATGAAGGCTTTACCGCCAGCTTGGGCGACAAGGCTGCGCAAACGATCAAGGAGGCGCTGGGCGCTTGATGATAACCAAGAATCTCATGTTCAAACCCATGCTCAAGGCCGTCGGCACCGCGCTTGTGGCGGCCCAGCTGACAGGCTGTGCCCTGGCGCCCCGTGTGGATGTGGCTGCCTTCGACAAAGGCGACCTGGCCCGGCCTTCCATGCAGTTCGATGCCGACCGCTTGGAAGCCGCCTTTGGCGACCATGTCTACTTCAGCAAGGAAGGCGCCTCGGGCGGTCGTTCGGTGGGTGGTGGAGGCTGCGGATGCAACTGAATTCCACCCTGCAGGCACTGGCAAGGGCAGCGGCGGGTTTGAGCCTGGGGTTGGCCGGCACCGGCACTGCGCAGGCCAGCACAGCCCCCACCGAAACCGTGGTGTCGTTCAAACTCTTGGACTATGTGGACAGCCAGCCAGGCTTCAAGCGCATGGTCATCCGTGCGCCCTCACTGGGGCTGGTGACGCCATTGGGCGAAAAGTGGAGCCTGGAAGGGTCGGCGGTGACCGACGCGATTTCCGGCGCTTCACCGGCCTACTATTCGGTGGTCGATAGCGCGCAGCGCATCGATGAGCGGCGCAATGCGGGAGATGCTCGGCTGACGCGCCACTGGGGCCAAACCAGTGCGTCATTGGGAGTGGCCCTGAGCAGCGAGCCCGACTACCGTTCGCGAGTGGTGTCCACATCGGCGAGCTTCCAAACCCCAGACCGCAACACCACCTTCAGCCTGGCCGCGGGCCATGCCGAAGACCGCATCCTGCCCTTGCGCCGCGGGGTGCGGGTGGAAAGCCACAAGCGGGTAACCGATGTGCTGCTGGGCGTCACGCAAGTGGTGACACCGGTGGACATCGTGCAGATCAACATCACCCACGCCTACGGGCGCGGAGACTACAGCGACCCCTACAAGCTCTTCGACAAGCGGCCGGAGGTGCGGCGCCAAACAGCGGTGCTGGCGCGCTGGAACCACTACTTCCGCGGCCCCGAGGCCACCCTGCGACTTTCAGCGCGCGACTACCGCGACAGCTTCGACATCCGGTCCAACACCTACAGCGCTGAATGGGTGCAAACACTGCCCGGAGGCTTCTCGGTGAGCCCCCTGTGGCGGCAACATCGGCAGACGGCCGCGTCGTTCTACGCGCCGCCCGACCCGGCCGACCCCGAGGCCCTGCGCATTCCGCCAGGTGTCATACCGGGTCGCTCGATTCTCAGCGTCGACCAGCGCCAGTCGGCCTTCACTGCCCGCACCCTGGGCGTGCGCTTGGCTTGGAAGATCGACGCGCACTGGAGCACCGACCTGCGCATTGAGCAGTACCGGCAGCGCAGCGCAGAGACGCCCTTCGATGCGCGCTTTTGGCAAGCCGGCGTCAGCCGTACCTTCTGAGCACGGAACCCACACCGCCGCCCTGCGCAACGATGGAGCTTTTTCACACCGCATTTCGAGCCCTGGGCGGCCCCGGTGAGATCCACCTGGCCGCGCCCAATGAGGCAGCGGCTCGCGCCGGGTTCCAAGCGGCCTTGGATGAAATCGACCGCGTCGAAATCAAATATTCGCGCTACCGGCCCGAAAGCCTGATCAGCCGCATCAATACGGCTGCCGGCGGCGCACCGGTGGCCTGCGATGCCGAGACCGAAGGCCTGCTCGACTATGCCCATGCGCTGCATGCACAAAGCGCGGGCCGCTTTGACATCAGCAGCGGGGTGTGGCGGCGCGCCTGGAACTTTCGCGACCCTCAGGCCCGCATCCCCACGCGCGAAGAACTGTCGGCGCTGGCGCCGCTGGTGGGGTGGGGCCGTGTGGAGCGGACACCGGGCCACATCCGATTGCCACAGGCGGGCATGGAACTCGACTTCGGGGGCATCGGCAAGGAATACGCCGTGGACCGCTGCGCGGTGGTTTTGATGGAAGCCGGCACACGCCATGCCCTGATCAACCTGGCCGGTGATCTGCGGGCGATCGGCTCCAAGCCCGATGGCGGCCCTTGGCGCGTGGGCATTCAACACCCCAACCGCGCGGGCGAAGTGATGGCCGAACTGGAGTTGAAGGACGGGGCGCTGACCACCAGCGGCGACTACGAGCGCTGCATCTGGCGTGAGGGCCGGCGGTACGGGCACCTGCTGGAGGCCCGCGGGGGCTGGCCCGTGCAACACTGGCGCAGCATCAGCGTGCGCGCACCCAGTGCCTTGCTGGCCGGGGGCCTGAGCACGGTGGCCATGCTGATGGAGGCCGAGGGCCTGGCCCTGCTGCAGGGCGCAGGCGTGGACTTCATGGCGGTGGACTCACAAGGCCAGGTGCACACCCGCGCGGGCACGCAGGCCCTGGGCTGAGGCCCCTGCGGAATCAACCGCGCACGAGACTGCCCGCGTCCACGGCCACCCGAACGGGCTTGCTCAGGATCTCCAGCAGGATGAGGGCGCGGTGCTCGCCGTCCACCCCCTGGTACAGCGCCTCCAGGCCCTTGAAAGGGCCCGCATTCACCGTGACCGCATCTCCCGGCTCGAACAGATGCAAAGGGTCGAATTCGACTTCACGGGTGCGCAACCAATCGATCAACTCCGGCTGCACCCGTGCAGGCCGCCCACCGAACTGCACGAGTGTGCGCACCCCTAGGGTGGAGCGGATGGGTGCCCAGCTTCGGCCCTGCGAACTGCTGTCCAGGCGCACGAAGAGGTAACGGGCAAACATAGGTTCATCAACCATCACCGCTTTGCCGCGCCGCGCCTTCTGAACCTTCAACAAAGGCAGATAGGCCTCGAAGCCCTGGCGCTCCAGGTTCTCCAGAGCCACCCGTTCCTTGCGGGGGTGGGTGTGCACCGCATACCAGCCCCAAACCGCAGAAGGGGACTGGGCAACCTCAGCAGATGCGGGCGCATTCATAGGGTTCAAAAAGGGATGGGGCGTTCAGCGAGCCGGCACTGTATCCCAAGGTGTGCATTGCGCGACAATGTGCGGTGGGCGCGGTTGGCTGTTGAGGCAACCGCGTCCCGTACGCATCACGCCCTACGCGTTTGTTCATTTTTTGCTATTGGGCCAGGCGCGCATTTGCCTAGCGCCCATTAAACGGTATTCCCTATGAGCGAAGACGATTTCACCGGTTATGGACCGGATGATTCACGCACCCCTGCCCGCCACGGCGCTGAAGATTCCCGGCACCGTCATCCCCACAACCGCCACCCCGAACGCAACGGGCCAGCGCGCGGCCCACGGGGACCCACGCATGCGGAACGCATGGTTGCCCTGGTGGACGCGCGCTTTTGGGCCTGGATGAACGACGACGATGCCGCCATGCCCCGCGGAGCCGAGGGCGCCCAGGAGGCTCTGCAGCAGTGGGCCCATCAGCATGGCATCCGGCTGATGAGGACGGTGTGGTACAGCGACCAGGACAGCGGGCGCAGCGCCCCAGGTCTGCAGGCCCGCCGGGTGCCCTCCAATGCACAGGACCGCGGGGTGGCCATGCTGCGCGCCATGGCGCAGGACCTGGTGGCAACGGCTGAACACCGCGCCGTGGACCGCGTGCTGCTGGTCAGCGACGACGACCGGCTGCTGTTGGCCGTGGACGAAGCCCAGCGACGCGGCTTGATGGTGGACATGCTGGTGGACGCCGAATCGCAGGACCTCAAGGCGCTTCAGGACGATGAACCGAACTGGGCCAGCCTGCTCCAACTGGCCGACCGCCTGGTGGTGCTGGGCGGCACAGACTTGGTGGCCCGCAGCCAGCGCCCGCGAAGCGGCCAGCCCGACAGCCGCATGCGGCACGAGCCCCAATCGGCTGAAGCCAGCGGCATCATCGAAGACGAGATCCTCACCTGGTGGGACGACGAAACACCTGACCAGCGCGACCATTGGCGCCAGGAGGTTCAAGCTTCGCGCGGCATTCCCCAGGAATTGGACCGCCAGCTTCTGCTGCGCATCAGCCGCCGCCTGGGGCAAGCCTTGAGCCCGGCAGAGAAGTCAGCCATGCGCCAACAGGTGCGCCAACAGGTGATGGGTGGCA
>CAMCTE010000111.1 GCA_945878385.1 Azohydromonas lata NBRC 102462
ATCGAGGACACGGCCTGCCCCACCTGAGCCACCCCCGTGCTCTGTTCGCGACTGCCGCTGCTGATTTCACCCATCAGGTCGGCCACGCGCTGGATGGACGCGACGATTTCCAACATGGTGCCGCCGGCCTTGTCGGCCAGATCGGCGCCACGCTCGACACGGTCCAGGCTGTCCTTGATGAGGTCCTTGATTTCTCGGGCGGCCGCGGCGCTGCGCTGCGCGAGGTTGCGCACCTCGCCGGCCACCACCGCAAAGCCCCGGCCCTGTTCGCCGGCGCGGGCGGCTTCCACGGCGGCGTTGAGCGCCAGGATGTTGGTTTGGAAGGCGATGCCGTCGATCACCGCGATGATGCTGGCGATGCGGCTGGAGCTCTCGTCGATTTCCTTCATCGTCTGAACGACCTGAGACACCACCTGGCCCCCCTCCTGCGCCACGCGGGATGCACCAGCGGCCAGCTGGTTGGCCTGTTGGGCGCTGTCGGCGTTCTGGTGAACGGTTTGCCCCAACTGGCTCATGGACGCCGCGGTTTGTTGAAGCGCGGCCGCTTGCTGCTCAGTGCGCGCTGACAAATCGAGGTTGCCTTGGGCGATTTCGCTGCTGGCCGTGGCGATGCTTTCGCTGCCTGAGCGCACCTCGCTGACGATGCGAATGAGGTTGTGGCGCATGCGGTACATGGCGTGCATCACGCTGCCGGTGCGGACATCCGATGCAGCGCCGTCCTCCGTCAAATCGCCGTCGGCAATCCGGTCGGCCACCCGCCCAAGTTCAGCGGGCTCCGCGCCCAGCGAGTGCAGGATGCTGCGCGCCGTGACCACGACCAGGCCGATGGCCACGAGGAAGGACAGAACCGAGGCGATCATGAGGTCACGCCGGCCGGCCCTCAGCGATGCCAAGGCCTCTTCCTTGTCGGCGCTGCGCCGGCTGACGCTGTGCTCGACGAAGCGCTCAGCGGCGCGGGTCAGAGAGCCCAGAAGGGGACGGCACTCGGCATTCATCTGCTCCATCGCCGAGGCCCGCTGGCCGGTCATGAGCTGCTCCACGATCCGCAGGGCCACCGACCCGTAGCGGGCTTCGATGCGTTCGATTTCGTTGAACAGGGTTTGGCCGGTCGTGTCGCCTCGCTCGGCGTCTTGGGCCACGACCGCCTTGAGTTCGGCCAAGCGGGTCTTCACCTCGCGGTGCGCGGATTCGACGTCGGCCTTCTCCGCCTGCGCCTGCGCGTCGTCCTTCACGAGGATCAGATTGCGCGCGGCGATGGCCCGCCTTTGCGTGGCTTCCAACACCTCGCGGGCCAACTTCACACGCGCTTCGTCAACCGTCACATAGTGACTGAAGCGCTCGTTTTCTTCCTGCATGCGCAGGATCGCCATGACGGCGATGCCGACCAACAAGGCAGTCAAGATGCCAAACCCTAAAGTGAGTTTGGTGCGCACCGTGAGGGCATTCAGGTTCATTTGGTGGATCTCCCCGAGCAATGGACGGGGCCATGCGCCCCAACGCTTGGGAGAGTGTGGGATCCACGACCGGCGGGCGGTGAGCGGATGAAAACCGCAAACCGCCATCATTTCCGTTGATTTAGGCGATTCAGGTGTTGCGCGGGGGGCCGTAGACCGACGGGTCGGTGGAGACCGCGTGCAAAGGGATGAAAACGCCGGCGCGCAGGTCTTCAATGCAGCGCAGCACCAGCGGGCTGCGGTGGCGGCTTTGGCTGGCCCGCACTTCCTCGTAGGTCATCCACAGCGTGCGCACGATGCCCTCGTCAAGTGAACGGCCCGGGAGGGGTTCGCCCACGGTGCCGGCGTAAGCCATGCGCAGGTAGGTGATGTCTTCCCCGGTTGACGGGCGATGGAAGCGAGAGAGGTAAACGCCCAACAAGTGGCTGGGCGTGAAGACGCAGGCCGTCTCCTCCAAGGCCTCGCGGATGGCCCCCTGCTCGGGCGACTCCTGTGGGTCGAGGTGGCCTGCGGGGTTGTTCAGGCGCAGACCTTCAGCCGTGTGCTCCTCAATGAGCATGAAGCGCTGCTGCCCGTCCGCATCGTGGCGGGCGATGATGGCCGCCACCGTGACGCTGGGGCGCCATCGGTCGGTTTTCGCGGGGATCGGGGCGACAGTCATGTGATTTGGTCGGGTGTGTGAATCCCGTACCACCGGGCAGGGTGGCCTGTGCTGAAATGCTCGATTCGGCAATATTGTCTATCATCAAGGGTTTACCCCAAGAAACCCGCAGGAGAGCCCTATGCTCATCGGAGTGCCGCAGGAGACGGCGGTTGGCGAAACACGGGTGGCCGTGACGCCGGAAACCGCCAAAAAACTCATGGCGCAGGGCCACACCGTGCGCGTGCAAAGCGGCGCCGGCGTGGCCGCGAGTTGCACCGACGAGGCCTATGTGGCCGCGGGTGCGGAGATCACCGACCGAAGCGGCGCTTTTGCGGCCGATCTGGTGCTGAAGGTGCGCAGCCCCTTCGCCGATGAACTGGGCATGATGAAGCCGGGCACGGCCCTGGTGGGCATGTTGGACCCCTTCAACCGGTCGGGCTTGGATGCTTTGGCGTCTGGCGGGTTGACTGCCTTCGCACTGGAAGCCGCGCCGCGCACCACGCGGGCGCAGTCGATGGATGTGTTGAGTTCACAGGCCAACATCGCCGGCTACAAGGCGGTGATGATGGCAGCCAACCACTACCCGCGCCTGTTCCCGATGCTGATGACGGCTGCGGGCACGATCAAGGCTGCGCGGGTGGTGATCCTGGGCGTGGGTGTGGCGGGCTTGCAGGCCATTGCCACGGCCAAGCGGCTGGGTGCAGTGATCGAGGCCTCCGATGTTCGGCCTTCGGTGAGGGAACAGATCGAATCCCTGGGCGGCAAGTTCATCGATGTGCCCTATGAGACCGCCGAAGAGAAGGAAGCCGCCGAAGGTGTGGGCGGCTATGCGCGGCCCATGCCGCAGTCTTGGCTGGACCGGCAGAAGGCGGAAGTGGCCAAGCGCGTGGCGATGGCCGATGTGGTGATTTCCACTGCGCTGATTCCTGGCCGCGCCGCGCCGGTGCTGATCACCGAGGACATGGTGCGTTCCATGAAGGCCGGCAGCGTGATCGTCGATATGGCCGCGGGCAAGGGCGCGCAGGGCTTTGACGGCAACTGCCCGCTGACCGAAGCCGGCAAGACCGTCGTGAAGCACGGCGTGACCATCGTGGGCGAAACGAACATCCCGGCCACGGTGGCGGCCGACAGTTCGGCCCTGTACGCGCGCAATGTGCTGGACTTCCTCAAGCTGGTGCTGGAGAAGGACGCGGCGGCGCTGAAGATCGACCTGGAAGACGACATCGTCAAGGCTTGCCTGGTGGCGCGTGACGGTGCAGTGCTGCGGGCCTGAGCCCCGATACGGAGACACACCATGGAAATGATTTCACCCACGATCACCAACCTGATCATCTTCGTGCTGGCCATCTATGTGGGCTACCACGTGGTGTGGACGGTGACCCCGGCCCTGCACACGCCGCTGATGGCGGTGACCAATGCCGTGTCGGCCATCGTGATCGTGGGCGCCATGTTGGCGGCTGCGTTGACCGAAACCGGCCTGGGCAAGACCATGGGCGTGCTGGCCGTGGCGCTGGCGGCGGTCAATGTGTTCGGCGGGTTCCTGGTGACGCGCCGGATGCTGGAGATGTTCAAGAAGAAGGATCGCCCGGCCAAGGCTGCGGCGGCAGAAGGGAAGCACTGACATGAGCATGAACCTCGTCACGCTGCTGTACCTCGTTGCCAGCGTTTGCTTCATCCAGGCCTTGAAGGGTCTGTCTCACCCCACCACCTCCATCCGCGGCAACGTGTTCGGCATGATCGGCATGACGATTGCCGTGCTCACCACGGGCGCCTTGATCGTCAAGCTGTCGGGTGAACTGGGCCTGGGCGGCGGGAGTGCGCAGGGCATGACCTGGGTGCTGGTGGGCCTGCTGGCCGGTGGTTCAGCCGGCGCCTACATGGCCAACAAGGTCGAGATGACCAAGATGCCCGAGCTGGTGGCCTTCATGCACAGCATGATCGGCTTGGCTGCGGTGTTCATCGCCGTGGCGGCCGTGGCTGAGCCCGCAGCCTTCCAGATCGTGGCGCGCAATGCCGATGGCACGGTGCCTTTGATTCCGTTTGGCAACAAGCTGGAACTGTTCCTGGGAGCAGCGATTGGTGCCATCACCTTCAGCGGCTCGGTCATTGCCTTCGGCAAATTGAGCGGCAAGTACAAGTTCCGCCTGTTCCAGGGCGCGCCGGTGGTGTTCAGCGGGCAGCACATGCTGAACCTGGTGCTGGGCATTGCCACGGTGGCGCTGGGGGTGATCTTTGCGCTCACCGAGAACTGGCCCGCCTTCTTCGTGATGCTGGCGCTTTCGTTTGTGCTGGGCGTGCTGATCATCATCCCGATCGGCGGCGCGGACATGCCGGTGGTGGTGTCGATGCTCAACAGCTATTCGGGCTGGGCGGCAGCGGGCATCGGCTTCTCGCTGAACAACTCGATGCTGATCATCGCGGGTTCGCTCGTGGGTTCCTCAGGCGCGATCCTGAGCTACATCATGTGCAAGGCGATGAACCGATCGTTCTTCAATGTGATTCTGGGCGGCTTCGGTGGTGACGCTTCGGCGGCGGCCACCGGCGGTGCCCAGCAGCAGCGCAATGTGAAGAGCGGCAGTGCCGATGACGCGGCCTTCATCATGGGCAATGCCGAAACCGTGATCATCGTGCCCGGCTACGGCCTGGCGGTGGCGCGTGCACAGCATGCGGTGAAGGAACTGGCCGAGAAGCTGATTCACAAGGGCGTGACGGTGAAGTACGCGATTCACCCGGTGGCCGGCCGCATGCCGGGCCACATGAACGTGCTGCTGGCCGAGGCTGAAGTTCCGTATGACCAAGTGTTCGAGATGGAAGACATCAACGGCGAATTCGGACAAGCCGATGTGGCCATCATCCTGGGCGCCAACGATGTGGTGAACCCGGCGGCGCTGCAGAAAGGTTCGCCCATCTACGGCATGCCGATTCTGGAGGCCTACAAAGCCAAGACGGTGATCGTGAACAAGCGTTCGATGGCCGCGGGTTATGCGGGCTTGGACAACGAACTGTTCTACATGGACAAGACGATGATGGTGTTTGGGGATGCCAAGAAGGTGGTGGAAGACATGGTGAAGGCGGTGGAGTAAGCGACCTTCACGGGCTTTGCGGCCTGATGGATGAAACCGGCCTGAGGGCCGGTTTTTTCATATTGAAGGCACCATCACCACGGTGGCAATTTTGCTACCATTGAGCATGGTGATTCGTTGCGTCATCGATACCAATGTGTTCGTCGGTGCGTGCCTGGGTAAAGGGGCCTGCTCGACCGCTCTGGCCCTCTGTCTTCAAGGCAGGGTACAGCCCTTGATGGGGTCCACACTGCTTGCAGAATACGAAGCGGTGCTGGGCCGCGATGCGCTCTTTCAAGCTTGCCGACTGAGGCCAGATGAGCGCAGTGAATTGCTGGACATTTTCTTGGCTCGTTGTGAATGGACACGGGTTTATTTTGGTTGGCGCCCGAACGTTCCCGATGAATCAGACAACCACCTCGTGGAGTTGGCTGTAGCAGGCCGCGCCAGCCATGTGGTGTCCCGCAATCTGCGAGACCTGAACCGCGCCGAGCTGATCTTCCCGGGGCTGACTTGCCTGAGCCCAGAAGCGTTCATCAATGGAGTGGAAGCGCCATGAGTGCCCTGACTGTTCGACTGCCTGACGACAAACACCAGCGGCTGCGGGCCCTTGCGGAAAGTCGCGGAACCACGCTGAACCGCCTGATCGACGACATGACCACGGTGATGCTGGCCGAGTTCGACGCTGAAACGCGATTCAAGCTGCGAGCCGCACGCGGTGCTGCGCAGGTAGAGCGAGGCCTGGCGCTGTTGGAGAAGGCTGCGGGCGGGGCATGACGGCACCTGCGACAGCGCCGAACCCCTCCACACTGCCCCCACTTCAACGCGGCCTGCTGCACCTGCTGGCTCTGGGGGCTTCACCGCGCCCGCGCACCTGGGTATTTCAACAACAGCCCTACCTGGACCTGCGCAACGAAACGGGACGCCGGGCCACACAGGAGGACGTTCGAGCCGCCTTACAGGATTTGGTGGCGCAAGGCTGGCTTGCCGAGGACTCGCCCCGCGGCCCTGGCTACTACCTGGTAGCGCCGGCGCGCGGCGCACTCGCCTACGACGACCTGTTGAGCTGCCGATTGCCAGGGCCGCTTCGGCAACTGTTGTGGCGGGAATCAGGCATGGACATGGCCGACTCGCTGGGGCGCTTGGTGCGCTCATTCCCCAACCAGGAAGCCGCGGTGGCCCAGACCCGGCTGGAACTGTTCAGCGGCATCAACCCCACCGAGCTGAACCGACTGCGCGGGCGTGTGGGTTGGTCGGGCGATTGGGACCGCATCTTTGAGCTGGCGCTGTCTCCCATCGTCGGGCCCCGGCTGTTCAGCCGGTTGCACCCGGCGTTGCAGGGCACGGTGCTGGCCTCGGGCCTGGCCACTGTGCGCGCGCACTGGGTGCACGGGACCGGCTTTGACACCGCCGGCCTGATTGCAGCGGCCAAGCAGTGGCTGAAGGACCAGGCGGTTCTCACCGACACGCCCGGTGGAACGCACTCCAGCGGCAGCACGGCGAATCGGGGCACACCGCTGATGGTGCTGCTGTTGCTGGCCGAAACCTTGCTGCTGACCGGCGACCCGGAAGGGCTGAGTGCGTGTCTGAATGCGCTGTACGACCAACAAGACGAGGAGCCCGAGTTCGCGTTGAGCGCCAACCTGTTGAAGGCGGTGGACGCTGGCTACGAAGGCCGTTGGGAACAGGCGCAAGACGGCTTTGAATCGGTGCTGCCGGTGCTGCGCAAGCTTACGCAACGCCGTAAAGGCTTGCTACCGGACACCCTGGCCACGTCTTACATCTTGGCGCTGCTGGCACAAGGTGGCCACGCCCACTTGCAGCAGGCTTTGAAGTTCTGCAGGGCCGAAGGCGGCAAGGTATCCGGCGAGCCCGAATCCGCCTGGGCCACGATGGCACTGGCCGTACAGATGCGCCTGGGTGAAGTGCCGCGCGAACCGAAACGCCTGCGGGTATACAGCCGTGCACCCAGAGCCTATGCGCTGGACTGGTGGAGCTGGTTGATGCGCGCCTGGCTGGCCGAGCGCGATGATGCCCAACACCCTGCTCGGCGTCTGAGCGCCGACGACGAACGCGCCTATGAAACCCTGCGTGCGCACCTTCAGGCCGTGGGCCTGCAGCGGCCGTTGGCACAGCTGGAAGCAGCGCATGCGGTGTTGCACCAACAAACGCCCGCCATCAACTTCTTCGTGCCACCGCCACAGGAGGGTTGGCAAGTGGCGTTGGCGGCCCTGGCTTCGATCGGCTGTGCCCCAGAAGCCGCCTCAACCAAGGCCAGCGAAGCCGCACCCATGCGCCTATGGTGGGTGTTGAGCGTGGACGACCAAGGCCTGCTGCGATTGATGACGCCGATGGAGCAGAAGCACGGCACGCGCGGTTGGGGCAAGCCCAAGGAGGTGCCCCTGGCTCGGCTGGCCAAGGGCGAAGGCTTGGCGGCCAGTGATGTGGCGGTGGCGCGTTGCATTCAGCCGGTCGCCCATGAGCGGTACCACCGCATCGACCTGCCGACGGCGCTCAGCGCCCTGGTGGGCCACCCCCGTGTGGCCTTCCACGACGCGCCCGACCGGGCGGTGCAGCTGGTGGAAGCCGCGCCCGAACTGGAGGTGATTGAGCTCGGCCCCGACCTGTTGGTGCGCTTGAAGCCCCCGCCTGTGGTGGGCGATCCGTATGACGACGATCTACCCCTTTCGACGGAATCCGGGCAGGTGGTGTATTTCAAAAGAACCCCGACCGCCGCAGAACGCAAGGAGCGCGAGGCCTTGCGTTACCTGCGGGTGCTGCGCGATGAACCCCAACGCGCACGGCTGGTGCGCTACAGCGCTGCCCAGCGGCAAGTGGCGCAATTGGTGGGGCTGGGGCTGACGGTTCCGCGCGCGGCCGCTTCACAATTGCAGGCCGTCATCGCCAGCCTTGGCGCGCACTTCCAGATTCAAGGCGACGAATTGCAGGCCTCGCGCGAGGTGCCACACGACAGCCGCCTGCGTGCCGAGCTGACCCCCGCAACCTCGGCAGGCCCCGATGGGCTGACATTGAGGTTGGTGGTGGCGCCGCTGGGTGCTGAGGGCCCGCGCCTGCCACCGGGCAGTGGAAGGGCACGGCTCATTGCGCGGGTAGCGGGCGAAACGCTGGGCGTTCAACGCGACCTGGCGGCCGAACGCGGACACCTGAACACGACGATGGAAGCCTGTCCCATGCTGGGGCCACTGCCGCCCGTTCGACATGAAGGGCAGGTCGTGCCTGCGGTGTGGGAAATCGAGAACCCCGAGGCCTCGCTGGCCCTGGTGGAACGGCTGCACACCCTGCAGGCCGTAGCGGCACTTGACTGGCCCAAGGGCAAGCCGATACGGGTGGACACCGCAGGGCTGCCGCAACTGAAGGTGCAGGTGCAATCGGGCGCCGAATGGTTGGCGCTGGACGGTGCAGTGACGGTGGATGAATCCCTGGTGGTGACGCTGTCGAAGTTGTTGGATTGGTCAGCGTCAAACCGAAGCCGCTTTGTAGCCCTGGGGGAAGGCCGGTACTTGGCGCTCACGGAGGAGCTGCGGGCGCGCTTGGATGAACTCCGTGCGGTGGGAGAGGCGGGGCCTGCTGTGGATGCGGACGGCGCAGCAGACGGCGCCACCGCGTTACA
>CAMCTE010000112.1 GCA_945878385.1 Azohydromonas lata NBRC 102462
TCTGTTGTCCCCTGAGCTGTCCTTGTGCGGCTATCCGCCGGAAGACCTGCTGCTGCGGCCGGGCTTCATGCAGGCCTGCCAGCGAACGCTGCAGGAGCTGGCTGTCGAGTTGCAGCCGCTGGAAGGCCTGGCGGTGGTGGTAGGGCACCCCCATCAGCTGCAGGGGCAGGATGACGACCGCACCCGCTCCACCCATGTGCCCCACCGGTTCAATGCGGCGTCGGTTGTCCGCGATGGTCGGATCGAACTCACCTATCTCAAGCGCGAGCTGCCCAACTACCAGGTGTTCGACGAACGGCGCTACTTCGCTTCCGGCCGTCTCGCGCCGGCCCCGCAAGGCGCTCCTGGCGTCTTCGAGGTGGATGGTGTGCGCCTAGGCCTGCTGATCTGCGAAGACGCCTGGTTCGAAGAACCTGCGCACGCGGCCGTTGATGCGGGTGCACAGGTGTTGTGCGTGCTCAACGCCTCCCCTTTTCATCTCGACAAGGCTCAAGAGCGTGAAGCGGCGATGGCCCGCCGTGCTGCCCACCACTCCACGCCTTTGATTTACACCCACCTCACCGGTGGGCAGGACGAGGTGGTGTTTGACGGCGCGTCCTTCGCGCTTCAAGCCGACGGATCGCTCGCGGCGCGCGGGCCCAGCTTCGACGACGCGCAGATCGCCCTGACCATCGCGCCCGACCCGCTTGCCCCCGCGGGCTGTGGCCTGCGCCTGAGCGGGCCACAGCACAACTTACCCAGCCCGCAAGAGCAAGCCTGGCGGGCCCTGGTGGTCGGTGTGCGCGACTATGTCGGCAAGAACGGCTTTCCCGGCGCCATCATCGGCTTGTCGGGTGGCGTGGACAGCGCCCTGGTGCTGGCCGTGGCGGTGGATGCACTGGGTGCACACCGCGTGCGCGCGGTGATGATGCCCTCCCCCTACACCGCTGAGATTTCGTGGGTGGACGCCCGTGACATGGCCGATCGGTTGGGCGTGCGCTACGACGAAATCTCCATCGCGCCGACCTTCGAGTCCTTCAAGGCCGCCCTGGCGCCCCAATTCCAGGGCTTGACCGAAGACACCACCGAAGAGAATCTGCAGGCCCGCATCCGTGGCACGCTGCTCATGGCGCTGTCCAACAAGACGGGCTCCATCGTATTGACCACGGGCAATAAAAGCGAGATGGCCACTGGCTACTGCACGCTCTACGGCGACATGGCCGGCGGGTTTGCGGTGATCAAGGATGTGTCCAAGACCCTCGTGTGGAAGCTGTGCGAATGGCGCAACCGCCAAGCCGATGCCCAAGGGGTGGTGCGCGAGGTCATCCCCAACCGCATCATCACCCGCCCGCCATCGGCCGAGTTGCGCCCCAATCAGGTGGACCAGGACAGCCTGCCACCTTATGAGGTGCTGGATGCCATCTTGACTCGCTACATGGAAGAAGACCAGTCGATTGAAGAAATCGTGGACGCTGGCTTCGACCGCGTGACCGTCGAGCGTGTGGTGAGGCTGATCGCGCTCAACGAATACAAGCGGCGACAGGCCCCCATCGGCATCCGCATCACGCACCGCTCATTCGGCAAGGATTGGCGCTACCCCATCACTTCGAAGTTCCGTGCTTAAATCCTTTGCCATGCGGGCGCACGACCCGACGCGCCACACCGAGACTTGGAGTTCCCCATGAAGCAAATCACCGCCGTCATCAAGCCTTTCAAGCTCGAAGAGGTTCGCGAGTCCTTGGCCGATGTGGGTGTCTCCGGGCTCACAGTGACCGAGGTGAAGGGCTTTGGCCGCCAGAAGGGCCACACGGAGCTCTATCGGGGCGCCGAGTACGTCGTCGACTTCCTGCCCAAGGTGAAGGTGGAAGTGGTGGTCAAGGATGAGGATGTGGACCGCGTGGTGGAGGCCATCGTGGCAGCCGCCAAGACGGGCAAGATCGGAGACGGCAAGATCTTCGTCACGCCGGTGGAGCAGGTCATCCGCATCCGTACCGGCGAGACCAACGAATCGGCAGTGTGATCAGGTGCGGCTGTAGTCTGCCGCAACCCCAGACCGCGCCGCCAGCGCCTGCGTGCGCAAGGCCTGCATCAGCCGCGGCAGGTCGTCATCGACGACCAACGCGGCATGTTGCTCTGCGCTCAGGAACCCACGGTCCAGGCCGACCCGCAGGAACTCGATCAGCGCGTCGTAGTAGCCCGCGACATTGAGCAGCCCCACCGGCTTGGCGTGGTAGCCCAACTGCTGCCACGACCACATCTCAAAGATCTCTTCCATGGTGCCGATGCCACCGGGCAAGGCCAGGAAGGCATCCGAGTGCTCGGCCATCAGCATCTTGCGTTCGTGCATGGTCTGCACCACATGCAATTCCTGCACACCCGCATGTCCCACTTCGCGGCGCATCAGCGCATCCGGGATCACGCCCACCACCGAGGCCCCATGGGCCAGGGCCGCATCAGCCACCGTACCCATCAAACCGACCCGGCCCCCGCCGTACACCAAGCGCCCGCCACCCTGCGCCAGGAGGCGCCCGGTTGCTTCAGCCGAATCGCGGTAGGCCGGCAGGTCGCCAAAGCGAGAACCACAGTACACGCACAGGGACCAGGCGTGGGTGTCGGGTGATGTGTTGGCAGTCATGGAAATCGTCGTTTGTTGAATCTTCAAGGTGTTCAGAACCACCGCGCCCAAATGGCGGCAGCCCAGGTGCCGCCACACAGCAGCAGCGCCAGCAGCACGGCCGCACTGCCCATGTCCTTGGCGCGCCTGGCCAGGGGATGCAGGTCCAGCGACACGCGGTCCACAGCCGCTTCGAGCGCCGAGTTCAGCATTTCCACCGTCAGCACCAGGACCACCGTGCCGATGAGCAGCGCACGCTCTACCCAGGTCGTTCCCAACCACAGTGCAGCCGGCAACATGACCGCGCTCAGCGCGACTTCCTGTCGAAAGGCACTCTCATGCGCCCATGCAGCCTGCAACCCGCGCGCTGAATAGCCCGCTGCGTTGATGATGCGGCGCAAGCCGCGCCGGCCCTTCAGGGGATGTTCGCTCATGCGTCAGCGCTGGCAGGCTGGGCCTGTTTACCTCGCTTGGGCGGTAGCGCAGGCCGCCAGTCGATGAGTCTTGTGCCGCACACGGCGTCATGCCAGAACTGGCGCTGCGGGTGCAGCCGGGCCAGCACTGCATAAGCCACCACGCCCACCGTCATGAGGCCGAATATCTGGGCACTGCTGTCCAGGCCTGCCCACCACGCTGTGGCCAATGCCGGGAAGAACCACAGCCAACTCAACAGGTAGCGGCCCAGCGCGCGCCATTGCGTCACGGCGCACCCCTGGGCGTCCACCAAGCGCACGTGCCATGCTTTCATGGCTACGGTTTGCCCACCACGGGCCCAGAACCAGACGAAGTAGATGCCCAGAATCAGAAACAGGAAGGCGCGCAGTCCCCACTGCCCTTGCAGCGCATGACGCTGTTGGGTGAGTGTGGAGTACAGATAGCCGGCGATCATCACGACGCCGAAGAGGATGACGCCCTCGTACATGAAGCAGGCCATGCGCCTCCATAGATTTGGCGCGCGCAAGGTGCCGTGTGGGGCATCGGCGGGCGCTTGGGCGGGCTGCAGTGGGGCTTCGCTCTGGCTTGGCGAGCTCGGGGTATCTGGGGAGGTGGGGCTCTTCACGCGCTGCATCTTAAAGCGGTGCCATCGGCCTTTGGGAACAGCGGGCTGTTCCCGGGACTGTGCGCCTTGATAGGCATCGGAATCTTCCGCGGTCGACACCCGACCGCTCCCTGATGGGGGTCAGGTCGCTGCACATCCCAAGTCAGGGAGTGCCGCCCGCGGGAATCGGTGATGCTCCTGCCGGTGGCGCGGGCGGGGGCTCGGTACCGGCAGGCGCAACGGGGTCATCGCCCGACACCGGCGCGCTCTCACCGGTGCCCGACGCGCGCGCTGAGCGCGCTTGGGGCAGCAGGGTCACGGGGTCGACCGTGCCGGGCTGGGCCGCGATCTTGGGCCCAGATGGTGCGGCACTGGTGGCCGCTTGCGGCATCTGAGTCATCAGGCGTGTCGTGGCGCCGATGGGCGCCTGCACCAGGGTTCCGCTGACGGGGCGGGCCACGCCCGGCGAGCCGGCGACCGTTTCCGCCACATCGCCGCTCGACTTGGGCACCGGCGCGGAACTGTCCGACCGCCGAATAACCGTCGGGCTCTGTGCAGCCGCCTGTGCCTTTACCGCCAACTCCTTTTTCTCGTCCGGGTTCAGCCCCTGGTAGGCCTCCCACTGTTCCAGCCGTTCTTTTTGCGAGATCTGGCGCAGTTCCTGGAAATTCAAGCGCGCAGCCCCCCGCTCGGCTGAACTCAGGCGTGCCCACTGTGCCATGCGCTCCTGCACGCGAAGTTGCTCATCCGGGGCCAGTGAAGGGAAGCGCATCGACAGATCCAGCCATTTCAGGCGCTGGTCGGCACTGAGTTCTCCCCAATCCTCCTCCAAAGGTGACAGGATGGCCTGATCCCGGCCTGACAGCCGGCTCCATCGGCCGGAAAGTGCCAACTGCCGCCGCGCCTGAGAGGGGGCCATTTCGGCCTGCGTTGCGCCCTGCGCCAGGGGGGCCGAAGCGGCCAGCGGCGCGGGCACTGCCTGCACGGTCTTGGACGGACGCCAAAGCCAGGCCACGAGCGCTGCAATGACGAGCAGCCCCAACAGGGCGGCCACCCCGGTACTCCAGGGTTCGCGCTTGCGGTAAAGCGGAATCCGGTTCATGTCGTGGCTGCTCAGCGCTCCTGGCGGCGGAGGAATTCCGCGAAGCCGGGGTCGGAGTAAGCCTGCGGGGGCAGGTCATCGGCCAGGAGTGCTGCGTCCACCTCGGCAGCGGCCTGGATCTGCCGCTCCATCAGGGTGTCCTGGATGGCGAAGAACCCCAAGGCCAGGATCAACAGAGGCAGCACCGACACCAGCTTGGCCCACCATTGACCACCGGCGGCACCGTTCGGGCTGCCGGCACCCATGGTGCCTGCACCGCCCAGCGAAGCGCCACCGACGGCCAGCGCCATCGTGGCCGCCGGGGCCCAGGCCATGCCCGCTACCGCAACGGTCTGCAAGCGGGACTGACGGGCACGCGCTACGGCCCGCTCGCGGGCAAATCGCAGGCGCTCACCGATGTCCGGGCCCAGTTCATTCAGGCCCTCATTCAGGCGTGCGGCCAGCATAAGCCCGGCCCGGTCCTCGGCTGCCAATGAATTCATGGTCTTGTCGTTCATGGTGCAAACCCCCTGTTCCTCAACGATTTGGCCAATGCGTGAACCGCCCGGGAGCAGTGCGTTTTCACACTGCCCTCCGAGCAACCCATGACTTCAGCCGTCTCGCTGACATCCAATTCTTCCCAATAACGCAGCAGGAAGGCTTCCCGTTGACGATCGGGAAGGCGAGAAATTTCCTCATCCAGCAGCGCCAGTGTCTGCTTGCGCAGCAGCAGTGGCTCTCCCGCCTCATCTTGGTGCGCATCGCCGGCCCCGTCCAGGAATTCCAGGAGGTCGCCCCCCTCTCCGTCCTCATCTCCCGTCTGCAGGGAGGAAAAGTTCTGCATCACGGCTTCGCGGGTGCGGCGCCGGCGGAACCAGTCCAGTGTGGCGTTGGACAAGATTCGCTGGAACAGCATGGGCCACTCTTCGGCCGGCCGGTCGGCGTACTTTTCGGCCAGGCGGATCATGGAGTCCTGCACGATGTCCAGGGCTGCGTCTTCATCACGAACGGCATACACCGTCCGCTTGAACGCCCGTCTTTCGACTTCCTTGAGGAACTGGTTGAGTTGCTGCTCGGTGGACAAGGGGTAGGGCAGGGTGGCGGCGCGCGGCAGACTCACCAGTTTATGTCATACGGTCCGTGACATAATCGAGGGTTCTGTTACCACGCTACCTGATCAAGCGCCGGTCCACCAACCCGGAGTGCCGGCCCTGATCCGCAACGCCCTGAATCCACCTCACGAGGGTGAGTGTCCGAACCGAAAACCGGGCACGCGAGGAGGGGCACCGACGGTTTTTCGTTAGAGAAATTCACTGAGGTCTGATATGGACATATCACCCGCGGATGTCAAGCGAGCCGCCACATTGGACGGTCGCGCCGCTTCGAACCCATCCCAAACCCCGCATGTCGCCGACCCGAACGGGTCGGAGATCCTCGTACGCTGCCTGCAGGCCGAAGGCGTCAAATACCTCTGGGGCTACCCAGGCGGTGCAGTGCTGTACATCTACGACGCGCTGTACCAGCAGGAAAGCATCCAGCATGTGCTGGTGCGCCATGAACAGGCCGCCGTGCATGCAGCCGACGGCTATGCGCGCGCCACCGGTGAAGTGGGCGTGGCCCTGGTCACCAGCGGCCCGGGCGTGACGAATGCCATCACCGGCATCGCCACCGCCTACATGGACAGCATCCCGATGGTGATCATCACCGGTCAGGTGCCCACGCCGGCCATTGGCTTGGACGCCTTCCAGGAGTGCGACACGGTCGGTATCACCCGGCCCATCGTCAAGCACAACTTCCTGGTCAAGGACGTCAAGGAACTGGCCATCACCCTCAAGAAAGCGTTCCACATCGCCCGCACCGGCCGTCCCGGCCCTGTGGTGGTGGACATCCCCAAGGATGTATCGCTCAGCACCGCGCGCTTCCAGTATCCCGATACGGTGGAGATGCGCTCCTACTCGCCGGCCCGCAAGGGTCATGGAGGACAGATCCGCAAGGCGGTGCAGTTGCTGCTGTCGGCCAGGCGTCCCTATCTGTACGCCGGCGGTGGCGTCATCCTGGGTGAGGCGGCGGCCGAATTGCGCGAACTCAACGAACTGTTGGGCTTTCCCGTCACCAACACCTTGATGGGCTTGGGCGCCAGTTCTGCGGCCGACCCGCGCTTCCTGGGCATGCTGGGCATGCACGGCACCTACGAAGCCAACATGACCATGCAGAACTGCGATGTGCTGCTGGCCGTGGGAGCGCGCTTTGATGACCGCGTGATTGGCAACCCGGC
The DNA here is from genome assembly GCA_945878385.1 of Azohydromonas lata NBRC 102462. Lineage (GTDB taxonomy): Bacteria > Pseudomonadota > Gammaproteobacteria > Burkholderiales > Burkholderiaceae_C > RFTU01. The sequence goes on from CAMCTE010000112.1 coordinate 6,989, forward strand.
CCACTTCGCGCAGGTCGAGCGCAAGATCATTCACGTTGACATCGACCCCTCTTCCATCTCCAAGCGGGTGAAGGTGGACGTGCCCATCGTGGGCGATGTCAAGGACGTGCTGCAGGAATTGATTGCCCAGATCAAGGCCACGACACAGCGCCCCGCCCCCAGCGATCTCAGCTCCTGGTGGGGCCAGATCAACGAATGGCGCAAGCGGGATTGCCTGTCCTACAAGAAAAGTGACGAGGTGATCAAACCGCAATTCGTGGTGGAAACGCTGGCGCGCCTGACCAAGGACATCGACACCTACATCACTTCGGATGTGGGCCAGCACCAGATGTGGGCCGCGCAGTACTTCCCCTTCATGGAGCCGCGCCGTTGGATCAACTCCGGCGGCCTGGGCACCATGGGCGTGGGCCTTCCCTATGCCATGGGCATCAAGCTGGCCAAGCCCGATTCGGAAGTCTTCTGCATCACTGGCGAAGGTTCCATCCAGATGTGCATCCAGGAACTTTCCACTTGTCAGCAATACCGTACGCCCGTGAAGGTGGTGTCGCTGAACAACCGCTATCTGGGCATGGTGCGCCAATGGCAGCAACTGCAGTATGGCGGCCGGTATTCGCACAGCTACATGGACGCCCTGCCTGACTTCGTCAAGCTGGCCGAGGCCTATGGCCATGTGGGCCTCAAGATCGAAAAGCCCTCTGAGGTCGAGCCTGCACTCAAGGAAATGCTGCGTCTGAAGGACCGCACCGTCTTTTTGGATGTACGCACCGACCCCACGGAAAATGTCTGGCCCATGGTGCAGGCTGGCAAGGGCATCACGGAGATGCTGCTCGGTTCGGAAGACCTGTGAGCACAGGCCGGCAGCCCGGACGCCGCGCAACCGAGTGGCCTGATGAGGTCACCCGTGACGCGCGGGACGGGCAACCGGCCTGCACAGCACACCCGAAGACCCCCATGAACTGAGCCTGTTGTACGGCGCCTGCCCGCTGGGGCGCTAGGGCACAGACTTGAACGAATCCGCCGCAGAAACGGCCCCCACCCGGGGCCGGGGGCGCGACGGATCCCACACCATGAAACACATCATTGCACTGTTGCTTGAAAACGAACCCGGCGCCTTGTCGCGCGTGGTGGGCCTGTTCTCGGCGCGCGGCTACAACATCGAAAGCCTGACGGTAGCGCCCACCGAAGACGCTTCGCTGTCGCGCATGACCATCGTCACCACCGGCAACGACGACACCATCGAGCAGATCACCAAACACCTCAACCGCCTCATCGAGGTGGTCAAGGTGGTGGACCTCACCGAGGGCGCCTACACCGAACGCGAACTCATGCTCATCAAGGTGCGCGCGGTCGGCAAGGAGCGCGAAGAAATGAAGCGCATGGCCGATATCTTTCGCGGTCGCATCATTGATGTCACCGAGAAGACCTACACCATCGAATTGACCGGTGATGCCGGCAAGCTCGATGCCTTCATCGAGGCGGTGGATCGCACCGCCATTCTGGAAACCGTGCGCACCGGCACCAGCGGCATTGGCCGCGGTGAGCGCATCCTGAGGGTCTGATCCACGGCCCGTTAACCCATGGCGGATTGGCGTGGCCGCAGCGCCCGCAATCGTCCGTCGATTGACCCTGAAGAAGAAACTGGAGAAACCCACATGAATGTCTATTACGACAAGGACGCCGACCTCAGCCTGATCAAGGGCACGAATGTC
>CAMCTE010000113.1 GCA_945878385.1 Azohydromonas lata NBRC 102462
ATGCGCTGGAAGGCGAGGCCCGCGATGTGGGCCGTGTACTGGGCGGTATGGCCTTGCAGGTGGCGCAGCGCGGGCAACCGTTCGAGACGCCCTGTGTGCTGCTGTCCGGCGGGGAAACCACTGTGACCGTTCGCGGCGATGGCCGTGGCGGGCGCAATGTGGAATGCCTGCTGTCGATGGCGATGGCCACCGCCGGTCACCATCGCATCTGGGGCCTGGCTGCGGATACCGACGGTGTGGACGGCCTGGAAGAAACCGCGGGCGCCACCTTCGGCCCCGACACGCTGCAGCGCGCCTGGGCCGCCGGCATCAAGCCCGCCGACAGCCTGGCCCGCAACGACGGCCATGGCTTCTTCGAGGCGCTGGGCGAGGCGGTGGTCACCGGTCCCACACGCACCAATGTCAACGACTTTCGAGCCATCCTAATCAACTGAGGTCATCATGCCGCTCATTCGCGTGGAACTGTTTGAAGGGCGTACGCCCGAACAGAAGCGTCAACTTGCACAGGCCCTCACCGAGGCCACTTGTCGCGTCTTGGGCGCCAAGCCCGACGGCGTGGATGTGATGTTCTTCGACATCGCCCGCCACGATTGGGCCACCGCCGGCGTGCCCTGGAGTGACAAGGCGCCTGCGCCACCGCCGCAGCCCTGAGGTCGATAATGTGATCACCACACACTTTCATGGGTGCGTGGTGGTTTGATTCCCCCTAAATGAGGGTGTTTGGCACCCTCTGTGGGGGGAAAATTCCAATGATGAGGTGGGTCCGTCCGACGGGTGTTCCATTGCTTTCGCGCCGGCTGGCCTGTAGGGTGCTGATGGCTGCTTGGGTGCTGTTCCTGATGGCGGCGCCGATGGCATTTCTGGCTGCGGGCCTGATGGCGGCCCCATCCGGCAGCGCGCAGGCCGAACCGGCACCGCCACCCATTGTTGCGGCCAGCCCTGCGGCCCTGACCGAAGCCGTGCAGCCTGTAGACCTGGGGCTGGCGCTGCCCCAAGGGCGCTGGGCACTGCCCACTGCCGTGCTTCAAGAGGCGCCTGGCGTTGAACTGCAGGCCGCGCAGGCACTGGAACAGACTGCATGGCGCGTCCTGCTGCCGCGCACGGAATACGACTACCTCAGCGCCGAGCCCCACTGGCTGCAACTGCCGCTGCGCAACACCAGCACTGCACCGGTATCGGTGTGGCTGCAGATTGACTATCCGTGGTTGCGGGACGCACGCGCCCAACTGTTGGACCACCAGGGCCAACCCCTGTCGGGGGTGATGCGCGCCGGGGCGGGCGTGCCAGCGGAACAGCGCACGCTTCGCACGGCAGTAGCGTCGTTTCCCTTGACTCTGGCCCCAGGGCAGGACGCCGTGTTGATGGTGCGGACGCAGGGAGTGCTGTGGTGGCCCAACCGGCTGCAGTGGGTGTCGGCCACAGAAGGGGCCCGGCGCACCTCACTGCAAACCGCCGCCACGGCTGCCGCACTGGGTGCGGCCCTGGTGCTGGCGCTGGTGATTGCGCTGCAGCGCACCGCAGCGGGCATGACCATGGCGCTGTGGATCACGGTGACCGCGCTGACAGAGGTGGTCAATATCGGCCACTTGGCCCTGTTGCCGTGGCTCGACCCGGTGGCGGTACCGCTGAGCGGCGTGTCGGTGCAGATGACCACGCTGTCGCACGCAGTCCTGGCGCTCATGACCTTCTTCCTGTTGAGCTTGCACGAGGCCCGCTGGACGCGCCGCCAGTGGGGGTTGTGGGTTGTGGTGTTCGTGCTGATGGCCGCCTTCCCCGCATGGGAGACCAACAATGAAGACCGGCTCATCAACTGGCCCATCTACCTGGCCCACGGTGCGGGCTGGGCCTTCATGGCGGTGGCCTGGCGCAGGGGCATGGGCTACACGCTGCCGGTTCTCGGGTTGGTATTGGCGCTGTACTTGAATTGGCTTGTCAGCCATGGCTGGCCGCACGGCTACGGGCGCTTCCTCTGGGAGAACCCCGAGATCCGGCTGACCATCAAAGTGGCCCTGGGCCTGCTGCTGCTGCTGGCCTATGCGCAACAGAGTGCCGGTCAACGGCGTGCGCTGCGACTGGCCTTGCTGCAGGCCCAGCAGCGCCAAACCGCCGAGCTCGAGCACCAGGTGGCCCAGCGCACGGAGGAACTGCGCCTGGCCCTGCAGGACGCCAATCAGGCCAACCAGGCCAAGTCGCAGTTCATCTCCAGCATGAGCCACGAACTGCGCACCCCCATGAACGCGATCCTGGGCTTCAGCCAGGTGATGAACGAGGACGCGCGCACCGACGCGGCCTCGCGAGAAGGCGCACGCGAAATCCACAAGGCCGGGCGTCACCTGCTGCATCTCATTGACGAGGTTTTGGACCTCAGCAAGATCGAATTGGGCCGCGTGGACATACGCGTGGTGTCCCTGGTCGCTGGGCCGTTGGTGAGGGAGTGCTGCGAGTTGGTGCAGGGCATGGCCCAGGAACGGCAGGTGTCCATTTCTTGCGAAGCCCTGGATGGGGTGATGTTGCAGGCTGATGAGTGGCGCTTGCGCCAGGTGATGATCAACCTGCTGAGCAATGCGGTGAAGTACAACCGGGTCGGGGGTTGGGTGAGGGTGTCGGCTGAACAGGTGGACGACCGGCGCTGGCGCCTGTGCGTGCAGGACAACGGGACGGGCATTTCGCAGGCGGCCCAGGCCCGCCTGTTTCAGCCCTTCGAGCGCGGCGATGCGCGCTACGGGCAGGTGCAGGGCACGGGAATCGGCTTGGCCTTGTCGCAGCGCTTGGCGCACCTCATGGGGGGGCGCATGGGCGTGCACAGTGAAGCAGGCGCTGGTGCGCGCTTCTGGGTGGAGTTGCCTGGCACGGCCACGGCCGTCTTGCCTGTGGCAAATGCGGAGCACAACCATGCATCCCGCCCAGATTGGGCTTTAGGGCTGCAGCACCCGCACGGGGTGTTGTGCATCGACGACAACCCCGTGAACCTCAAACTGCTCACCCGCATGCTGCAGCGTGAGCCGCAACTGCAGGTGCACACCTGCGGTGATTCGCACGAGGCACTGGACCTGGCGGATCGGTTGCAGCCGTCGCTGATTCTGTTGGACATCAACATGCCCGGCCTGAATGGCTACGAGCTGCTGGCCCTGTTCCGGCAGCACCCGCGCTTGAGCCATGTGCCGGTGGTGGCGGTGACGGCCGACGCCATGAAGGATGACATCGACCGTGGGCGCGACGCCGGGTTCACCGACTACCTGACCAAGCCGCTGGACCTGCAATCCCTGCGGCGTGTGCTGCAGCACACCCTGGGGAAGCAGGAATCGAAGGCGGTTTAGACGCCTGCCAACATGTCGTCGACCATCTCCACCCAATGCTGCACCGGCAACTGCGTCCCGCTTTGCAGGTGCTGGATGCAGCCGATGTTGGCCGAGACGATGGCGCGTGGTTTGAGCGCATCCAAATGACCCAGCTTGCGGTCGCGCAGTTGAGTTGACAGTTCCGGCTGCAGCACCGAATAGGTACCGGCCGACCCGCAGCACAGGTGGCTTTCGCAGGCGGCCACCTCCACCGGCAGCCCCAGTTCGCGCAGGTGCGTTTCCACGCCACCACGCAGCTTCATGCCGTGCTGCAGCGTGCATGGCGGGTGGTAGGCCACCGTGCCGCGGCCTCCCAAGGCGCCGCCTCCGGCCTTGCCCCCCAGCAGCGTCTTGAGCCGCGGCATCAGGTCGGGCAGCAGTTCACTCAAGTCGCGCGTCTTGTCGCTGATCACTCTGGCGCGTTCGGCATATTCCGGGTCGTGGGCCAGGTGCTGCGCGTATTCCTTCACCGTCACGCCACAGCCCGAGGCGTTCATCACGATGGCTTCCACTTGCCCCGATTGCACCAGGGACCACCAGGCGTCGATGTTGCGCCGCATGTCGGCCAGGCCGCCCTCATGGTCGCTCAGGTGAGCGCGGATGGCGCCGCAGCAGCCTGCGCCTTCGGCCCCCCGGGTCTGAATGCCACAGGCGTCCAGCACGCGTGCGGTGGCGCTGTTGATGTTGGGCATCATGGCCGGCTGCACGCAGCCCGCCAGCATCAGCACCTTGCGCGGGTGCTGGCGCGTGGGCCACAGGCCGGCGCGCGCCGGGGTGGCGCCAGGCACCTTCTTCTTCAGTGAATCGGGCAGCAGCGGCCGCACCATCTTGCCCATGGTCATGGCCGGCTTGAACAGGGGCGAGGTCAAGCCTTCCTTGAGCAACCAGCGCACCGCTTTTTCGCGGCCCTGGCGCGGCACCTTTTCTTCCACGATCTGGCGGCCAATCTCCACCAACTGCCCGTACTGCACGCCCGAGGGGCAGGTGGTTTCGCAGTTGCGGCAGGTCAGGCAGCGGTCCAGGTGCTGTTGCGTCTTTTCGGTGACCTTCGCCCCTTCGAGCACCTGTTTGATCAGGTAGATGCGCCCACGGGGGCCATCAAGCTCATCGCCCAGCAATTGGTAGGTGGGGCAAGTGGCGGTGCAGAAGCCGCAGTGCACGCATTTGCGCAGGATGGCCTCGGCCGCCTGGCCCTCGCGGGTGCCGGCAAATTCGGGGGCGAGATGGGTTTGCATGGAACAGCGGATTCAGAATTCGGGATGCAGGCGGCCGCGATTGAACAGGCCCTGCGGGTCAAAGGCGGCTTTGAGTTGGCGGTGGATGCGCAACAGCACCGGGTCCAGTTCGAGCGTGGTGCCCGAGCGCGGGCCGCGGAAGATCTGTGCATGGCCGCCCACGGCGCGCGCGGCCTTGATAAGCGCCTGCTCGGTGGCGGTGTCGCCCTCGGCGGTGACCACCCAGCGCTGCGCACCGCCCCATTCGATGAGCGTGCCGCTGCCCACGCCCTTCACACCCAAGGCGGCGGCGGTCTGCGGCACGGCCACGCGCCACAGATGGCCCGCGTGTTGCACGGCCTTGAGCGCGTCGGTGAAGAACTCGTCCTGCTGGTCGCGCAGCCCGGCCCAGAAGGCCGCAGCCATGTCGGACGGAATCACTTCGCCGCCCATGCGGCGCTGGGCCGCTTCCACGGCCGCGCGCGCACCGGACAGGCGCACCACCAGCACCCCGTCCCACCAGGCGCTGGCGTGGATGGGCAGGGGCTGGCCGCCCCATTCATTGAGCTTGCGCAGGGCGGTGGTTTCGTCCACATCAAAGCGCAGCGTGGCGGTGGCCGGTGCCGTGGGCAGTACTTTGATTGACACCTCCAAAATCAATCCCAATACACCCATGGAGCCGGCCAGCAGGCGCGCCACGTCGTAGCCCGCCACATTCTTCATCACCTGGCCGCCGAAGGACAGCACCTCGGCGCGGCCGTTGAGCAGCGTGGCGCCCAACATGAAGTCGCGCACGCCGCCCACCGCTGCCCGGGAAGGGCCCGCCAAGCCCGCGGCCACCAGGCCGCCCACCGTGCCTCCACCCTCGTGCCGGGGCGGCTCGAAGGCCAGGCACTGACCCTTCTCGGCCAATGCCGCTTCGATTTCATCCAGCGGCGTACCCGCGCGGGCGGTGATGACGAGCTCGCTGGGCTCATAGCTGCTGATGCCGCGCAGGCGCGCCGTGCTCAGCAATTCGCCTTGAATGGGCCCGCCCAAGAAATCCTTGCTGCCGGTGCCGCGGATGCACAGGCGGCCGGCATCTTCGTCGCCGTCAGATGCCGATTCGCGCTGGGCCCGCGCCGAGCGCACCCGGTCGACCAATTCGTCCAGGGCTGCGTCGCGCGGCGCAACGGCCGCGCCTTCCACCACGCCCTGCATCAGAATCGCTCCAGCTCGGGGAAGGGCAGCACGCCCTTTTTCACATGCATCTTGCCGCCTTCGGCACAGCGGGTGAGCGTGGGGATCACCTTGCCCGGGTTGAGCAAGCCCACCGGGTCGAAGGCGCGTTTCACGGCGAACATCTGCTCGCGCTCTTCCGGCGAGAACTGCACGCACATGCTGCCGAGCTTTTCCACGCCCACGCCGTGTTCGCCCGTGACCGTGCCGCCCATGCGCACGCTGGTTTCCAGGATGTCGGCCCCAAACAGTTCGCAGCGGTGCAGCTGGTCGGGGTCGTTGGCATCGAACAGGATCAGCGGGTGCAGGTTGCCGTCGCCCGCATGGAACACGTTCAGGCAGCGCAGGCCGTACTGCTGTTCCATCCCGGCGATGGCCACCAGGATGTCGGCCAGGCGCTTGCGCGGAATGGTGGAATCCATGCACATGTAGTCGGGGCTGATGCGCCCACTGGCTGGGAAGGCATTCTTGCGGCCGCTCCAGAACTTCAGGCGCTGGGCCTCGTCCTTGCTCACTTCCAGCCGCGTGGCTCCACAACCCGACAGCACCTCCAGCATGCGGTCGATTTCCTCGGCCACTTCTTCGGGCGTGCCGTCGGCTTCGCACAGCAGAATGGCCTGAGCATTGAGGTCGTAGCCCGCGTGCACGAAATCCTCGACGGCTGCCGTCATCGGCTTGTCCATCATCTCCAAGCCCGCCGGAATGATGCCGGCAGCGATCACCGCGGCCACTGCCTCGCCGGCCCGCTGCACATCATCAAAGCTGGCCATGATGCAGCGCGCAAGCTGCGGCTTGGGCACCAGCTTGACCACCACCTCGGTGGTCACGGCCAGCATGCCTTCGCTGCCCACAATCACGCTCAACAGGTCCAGGCCGGCGGCGTCCAGGGCGCGTGAGCCGAAGGTCACCGCCTCGCCTTCGATGGTGTAGCCGCGCACCTGCAGCACGTTGTGCACCGTCAGGCCGTACTTCAGGCAGTGCACGCCACCGGAGTTCTCCGCCACATTGCCGCCGATGGTGCAGGCAATTTGGCTTGAAGGGTCGGGCGCGTAATACAGACCGTGGGGGGCCGCCGCCTCGCTGATGGCCAGGTTGCGCACGCCGCACTGCACGGTGGCCGTGCGCGACACCGGGTCCACTTCCAAAATTTTGTTGAACTTGGCCAGTGACAGCGTGACGCCTCGCTCATGCGGCATGGCCCCGCCCGACAAGCCCGTGCCTGCGCCGCGCGCGACCACGGGCACCTGCAACCGGTGACAGGCCCGCAACAGCGCAGCCACCTGGGCCTCGGTTTCCGGCAGCGCCACGCACAGGGGCTGGGCGCGGTAGGCCGTCAGGCCGTCGCATTCATAGGGCACCACATCTTCCTGCTGCCACAGCAGGGCATGGGAGGGCAGCAAGGCCCGCAGGGCTTCCACCACTTCGGCTTGGCGCACCGCACGCGGGGCGCTGTTCAGCTGGGCTTCGGGCAGAGCGCCCAGGGCGCTGCTGGGCAGAGGGGCATTCATGGAAACGGTACTCCAGGAGGCAATGCGAGGCGCTGATGCGAAACCCGCATCCTACGGCTCCCGCACAAAAACCGTCAGCACGCCGGTGTAGCCGTACAGGTGGTGGTGGCCGATCTCGCCGGCGGCGAAGAACCCCACCAGGGGCACATCGCCCAGGGCATGCTGAATGATCTGCAGTTCGGCCGATGGGCCGCCGAAGTGAGGCCCTCCTCGGCCGGAGCAACTCACATACAGGGCGCCGGCCACCCGCTGCACCGGGTCCAGCGGGCTGTTGTCAGGCACGGTGGCCACGGCGGGGAGCGTCTCGGCCAGTTCTTCGCGTATTTCGCTGCACACGCGAACCAGGTCGCGCCGCGCGGCCTCGACATCGCGCCGGCAGAAGGCCAACTGCATGCCGGGCTCCAGGTGGTCCGACACGGCAAAGGCCTGGCGCGAGGGGTCCAGCCCCAGCAGGTGGCGCACCCGCACATCGGCGCCAAAGTGCCGACCGCGCGCGGAACTGTCGCTCACCGCATCCACCGCCCGCAAGCCCACCAGCGTCTGGCGCAAGGTGGGAATGGCGCGGCGCGGCTCGCTGAGGTCGAGTTGAAGGTCTTCAGACAGCACCTCCAGCGCGGGCCGCCCGTCGAGTTCGGTCACCAGATGCTGTTCGCACTGCGTGATGCGGCGCGATGGCCCCACCGGTTGAGAGCCCTGCGTCACCCGTGAAATCAGGTGCACATCGCGGCCGAAGGCCACGCCGGACAGGCCGCCTTGGAAGGCGCCGTCGGCCACCTGCCACGAGCCACCGCGCGAAGCGGTGAGCCCACCGAACAGGTAGCCAGACCCGGTGCGGTCGCTCATCTCGGCGATCAATTCGGGCAGGTCGGGGGTGGAAGGGTCGGCATGCACCAGGGCCGTCCAAGCCTCCATGCCGGTCAGGGGCCGTGCCCCGGAGAACACCTTGAAGCGGCCGTGCGGCACCGCGCCCAGCATCAGCGCCAGCGCAGGCTCGTCGAAATACTCCACACCCGACGCGGCCACGCCCACGCCCACGGTGCCCACCCAACTGACGCTGGGCCAGTTCGCCTGCAGGGACTCCAGCAGCGCCGTGGCGTGCGGGCTGTAGTGGTCGGTCAAGTAGACGAAGCCCAAGGTGGCCGCGCTGGGGCCGGCCTCACCCCACTGGCGGGCCTTCTGCGCCGCCAGTTGGGCTTCCGCCAGCGCCAGGGCCATGCGCCAATCCGGGTGGGTGGCGTGCGCGTGGAGGAATGGTTGCATGGTCGAAGTGTGCGCCCGAATCGAAGGGCTCGGTGACCGCGGGGGTACGCCCGCGACGGGCTTGCTCAGACTTTTCTGCGCGCGCGGGCCCCGGTTGGTGCCTTGCTGCCACTGGCTGCGGGCTTGCCGCTGCGTGGGTTCGAGCCCGCGCC
>CAMCTE010000114.1 GCA_945878385.1 Azohydromonas lata NBRC 102462
ACCTGGCTTCGTGCTGGAAGACTGCAGCACCCAGCGCAACCTTGATGAGACCGGCCGTGCGCAATCTCTGCGCATCGGTCAGTGGTTCCGCGAACACCGCCTGGAGCCTGCGCAGGTGCGCAGCAGCCCCTGGTGCCGCTGCTTGGACACCGCCCGCGGCGCCTTCGGGGCCGATGCAGTACAGACCTGGCCGGCCTTGGGATCACCACGGGGCACGGCCGAGCAGGCCTACCCCGAATACCAGGCGCTGTTGCGCAAGTCCGCTGCACAGCGGCGCGCATCGGGGGGATTCGAAGTGTGGTTCACGCACATGTTCGTGCTGCAGGACCTGGTGGGCCAGGGCGTGGGCTCGGCCGAAGCGCTGCTGCTGCGTGGCGACCCGCGCGCACCAGACAACCGCAGCGCGCTGCAGGTCCTGGGGCACTGGCGGCTACCGGCGGGTTGATCCCTCAACGAGACGCCTCTGGGCGGTTGCGGGTGTGGAATCAGCCGGGGGCGGTCTGGCCGATCTGGCGGGTCACCAACACCTGGTCGATGCGGAACGCATCCACATCCATCACCTCGAAGCGGTAACCGCCCCACTCCACCACATCGGTTCGGCGCGGCACGCGGCGCAACTGGTTCATCAGGAAGCCGGCCAGGGTTTCGTATTCTTCGGGGTCGGGAAAGGGCTGCCCCAGGTGGAGCACGCGCTCCACATCGGTGATGGGCGCAATGCCGTCGATCAGCCAGGAATGTTCGTCCCGCCGCATGATGAAGTCTTCGTTGATGGGGCTCACCAGTTCGCCCATCACCGTGCTCATCACATCGTTGAGGGTGAGCACCCCCACCACCACCGCGTACTCGTTGACGATCACCGCGAAGTCCTCGCGGGCCTGGCGGAATTCATCGACGGCCTCGGTCAGCGACAAGCGATCGGGCAGCACCAACACCTTGCGAAGCAGTTCCGAACCCAAAGCCAATGACTGCCCGTTGAGCGCCCGCTGGAACAGGTCCTTGGCATCCACGTACCCCACCACATGGTCGATGTCGCCCTCGCACACCGGGTAGGTGGAAAAGGGTTCGCTGGCGATGCGGGCGCGCACCACGCTCTCCGGGTCGTCGCGCCGGAACCAGGCGATGCGGTCGCGCGGGGTCATCGCGGTCGACAGGGTGCGCGAGTCCATCTCGAAGACGTTTTCGATCAGCTGTTGCTCGGTACGGTGCAGCGCACCGCTCCTGGTGCCCGCCGCGGCCATGGCCAACACGTCGGCAGCCGTCACCTTGTCCTCGCGCTCCATCGGCAGGCCCAGCACGCGCATGAGGGCATCGGTGATGCGACCAAACAGCCACACCAGGGGCCTGAGCAACAGAATGAGCGCGCGCATGGGGCCAATCACGAGGACGGCGATGCGCTCGGGCTCGGACATGCCCCAGCGCTTGGGCAGCAGGTCCGACAGCGACAGGAAAAGGGCCGTCATCAGCAGGACGGAGACCACCAGCCCCATCACGCGCGCGGCGGCCTCGGGCATCCCGGTGGCGAACAGCCTGGACAGCGGCTCGCCGAACACCTCGTCACCGACGATGCCGCCCAGCAAGGCCACCACATTCAGGCCGATCTGCGCCACCGTGAAATAGGGCGAAGGATCCTGCTGCATGGCCATCACCTGATGGGCACGGGCCTCGCCTTCATCGGCCATCTGCTGCAGCCGCATGGGGCGGGCAGCGGCCATGGCAATCTCCGCCAGTGCGAAGAAGGCCCCAGCTGCAATCAGCAGTGCGATGAACAGGGCGCTTTCGGCGGCGGACATTCGAGAGCGGTATACAGAAGCGACACCATTCGAGTGTAGCCACGCGGGCTGGTCCGGGCCGAGCCCTCAGGCGCAGGCGGCGTGACGCGGCACGCGGCGCCCGCGCACTTGAATCAGGCGTAGCTCAATTCCCGCACCTTGCCCGAGAACACCCGGTAGCTGAAGATGGTGTAGCCCACGATGGCCGGCACGGTGAAGGAGCACCCCACCGCAATGACCGCCAGCGATGAAGTCGCACTCGCCGCATCCCACACCGTCAACTGGTCCATCACCACATAGGGGAACAAGCTGTAGGCCAAGCCGATGGCGCCGAACAGAAACACCGACACCACCGCCACGAAAGGCAGCCAGCACAGGCGGCCCATCACCAGCTTGGAGTTCAGCATCGCGCGCGCCACCACCAAGGCCGCCAAGGTGGCCAGCGGAATGGGCAACAAGGCGATGAATTCGGGCATGCTGAACCAGCGGTCGCGCACCGTCTCGCTCACCACCGGCGTTGCCAGGGACACCAGTCCCATGCCCACCACCAAAGGCGGCCAGGCCCACTTCGCCCATCGCACCGCCAGGGCCTGCAACTCGCCTTCGGTCTTCATCACCAGCCAGCAGGCGCCCAACAACACATAGGCCGCCGGCAACAACAGCGTGATGGCCGCGGCAAACCAAAAGGCCAGGTCGGTTTCAGAAAAGCCCGTGATGTAGCGGCCCAGCATCCAACCTTGCGAAGCGGCCGCCATGCCGCTGCCCGCCCAGAAGGCGAAGTTCCACAGCGGCTTCCATTCGTCCTGTGCCTTCACCCGGAAGTCAAAAGCCACGCCGCGCAACACCAGGCCCACCAACATCAGCGCCACCGGCAAATACAGCGCCGTCAACACCAGGCCATGCGCCTTGGGAAAGGCGATCAACAGAATGCCCACACCCAGCACCAGCCAGGTTTCATTGGCATCCCAAAAGGGGCCGATGCTGGCGATCATCGTGTCGCGCTGTTCGGGCGTGGCGCGGTGCAGCAGCAGGCCCACGCCCAGGTCGTAGCCGTCCAGCACCACGTAGGCCAGCATGGCCACGCCCATCAGGGCCAGGAAGATCACGGGCAGCGCGGTGGCCCAGTCGAGGCTCATCATGCAGTGGCTCCGGCAGCGGGCACCGGGCGGGCCGGGGTGTCCTGCGGCATCGCCACCGGCTTCTCCGCCATGTGCTTGACCACGCTCACATAGGCCACCAACAGCGCCGCGTACACGGTCAGGTACAGAGCCAAGGTGAGCGCGATGTGCGCACCCGGCACGCTCGAAGCAACCTCATCCACACGAAGCAGACCCTGCACGATCCATGGCTGGCGGCCCACTTCGGTCACATACCAGCCCGCCACGGTGGCCGTCCATCCGCTGAAGGCCATGAGCGACAGGCCCGCCAACACCGGACGCGGCAACGCTGCAGCGTTCCAGCCCCGCCGCTTGAGCAGCCACAGGCCACCCCAACTGGCCAGCAACATCAACATACCCGTCCCCACCATGATGCGGAAGGCCCAGAACACCGGCGCCACTGGCGGGTGCTTCCCATCAAAATCATTGAGACCCTTGATCTCGCCGTCCATTTGGTGCGTGAGGATCCACGAGGCCCCATTGGGGACTGCCAAGGCGTACTGGTTGCTGCGTGTTTCCTTGTCCGGCATTGCGAACAGCAGCAGGGGTGCACCGCGCTGCGTTTCCCATACGCCTTCCATCGCCGCCACCTTGGCCGGCTGGTGCTGCAGGGTGTTCAGGCCGTGCATGTCGCCCGCCAGAATTTGGATCGGTATCAGCACCGCCCCCACCGTCAAACCAAAACGCAGCGCACGCGGTGTGCTGGCATTGGCCTTGCCCTTGAAGAGTTGCCACGCACTCACACCCGCCACCAGGAACGACATCGTCAATCCACTGGCCAGCAGCATGTGCACCAAGCGGTACGGGAAGCTCGGATTGAACACCACCTCGAACCAGTCGGTGACGAAGAACTCGCCGTTGATGATCTCCACCCCCGCCGGCGTGTGCATCCAGGAATTCAGCGCCAGGATCCAGAAGGCGCTCATCGTGGTGCCAACGGCCACGAGGCCCGTGGCCACCAGGTGCACCCGCTCAGACACCTTACCGTGGCCAAACAGCATGATGCCCAGGAAGGTGGCCTCCAGGAAGAAGGCGGTGAGCACCTCATAGCCCAGCAGCGGCCCGGCCACATTACCGACGCGCTCCATGAAGCCGGGCCAGTTGGTGCCGAACTGGAAGCTCATCACGATGCCGCTGACCACGCCCAGGGCGAAGCTGAGCGCGAACACCTTGGTCCAGAAGCGATAGGCCATCAGCCAACCTTGCTCGCCCGTCTTCAACCACCGCAGCCGGAAGAACAGCAGGGCCCATCCCAAGGCGATGGTGATCGTCGGGAACAGAATGTGGAAGGTGATGTTCGCAGCGAACTGTATGCGTGCGAGAACCAGTGCGTCCATGGTGAGGTGTCCTTATCGGGCCGGGGGGGTCGGTCTTGGGTGTCGGGGGTGCGGAGTGTTCTTCAGTAGCTCGTGCGAGGTCTTGAGCGGCAGCCGTCAGCCTCGCCCGCCGGGCACTACCTTGAGCTTGTCCTTGAACTCGAGCAGGCGCTGCACCTTGGCGCCCATCTTCATCAACTGCGCCAGGGTGGCCGCGTCCATGCGCTGCACGTCATCGAACCAGCTCGTCATCAGCTCGATCAGGTCATGCATGCCCCGCATGCGTTTCTGGGCGTGGCGGTCTTCCGGCGTGGTGGGCTCTTCTAGCAGCGCATTGCGCAGCATGGTCAGCGTGGGTTCAATCTCGCGGCGCCGGCGTTCTTCAGCCAGAGTGCGGAACACCTCCCAGGCGTCGCCCGGGGCCTCGAAATATTCGCGCCGGTCACCGGCCTGGTGGCGCAACTTCACCAGTTGCCAGGCCTGCAATTCCTTCAGGCCCATGCTCACATTACTGCGGCTGAATTCCAGCGCATCGGCAATGTCGTCGGCGTTCAGCGGCTGGGGCGTCACATAAATCAGCGCGTAGATCTGACCCACCGTACGGTTGATGCCCCAGCGGCTGCCCATCTCGCCGAAATGGGCGACGAAGCTGCGGACCAAGGGTGTAAGGGTGGGAGACATGACCAGTACTGTTACTACTTCACACGTAGCGGATTCTGCCTCAATTTTCAGTAATTAGTGAAATTTCAGAAATTCCCACTGCTTCAGGAAGGTGCTGCGGCCGGGCTTACACCTGCCACCCCAGGGGTCGGCGGCCCGGTGGTTCAATCGTTGCACCCATGTCCACGCCCCACCCACCATCGCGCACGGCCGCCGTTCCCGAAGGCCGCACCAGCCGGCTCCTGCACTTTGGCAGGGCTATGGGCGAGATGGCTGCTGGTGCAGCCGCCGAGGGCGTGGTGCGCATGGCGCGCGGCGAGCGACCGGCCCTGGCCGAACTGATGCTCAGCCCCAGCAATGCGCGCCGGCTGGCCGATCGGCTTTCGCAAATGCGCGGCGCAGTGATGAAGGTGGGGCAACTGTTGTCGATGGACGGCCACGGCGTGCTGCCGCCACACTTTGCCGACCTTCTGGGTGACTTGCGGAACCAGGCCCATGTGATGCCCGCCACGCAATTGGCCGATGTGCTGGAACGCGAATACGGCACGCAGTGGCACCAGCGGTTTCGGCGATTGAGCTTTGAGCCGGTGGCGGCTGCTTCCATCGGGCAGGTGCACCGCGCCGAAACCCACGAAGGCCGGGTGTTGGCGCTGAAGATCCAATACCCCGGCGTGCGGGCCAGCATTGCCAGCGACATGGCCAACCTGGGCCTGTTGGTGCGCACGCCTGGCCTGATGCCTCCTGGTCTGGAGCCGGGTGCCATCCAGGCGCTGCTGGCACGCGTGCAAGCGCAGCTGGAGCACGAAACCGACTACCGCGCCGAGGCGCGCGCAGCCCAGGCCTATCGGGCCGCCTTGGGCGAGAACCCGGTGCTGACCGTGCCCGAAGTGGTGGAGGAGCACTGCAGCGAGCACATCATCGCCACCGAATTCGCGCCCGGCGTGCCGGTGGACCGGCTGGCGCGGGATGGTGTGCCGCAAGACCAGCGCGACCATGTCGCCACTGCCTTGACGAGTTTGGCCGTGCGCGAGTTCTTCCACATGCGCCTGGTGCAGACCGACCCCAACTTCGGCAACTACTTGTTTGATGCGGCCAGTGGGCGTGTGGCGCTCATCGATTTCGGTGCCACTGAAGCGGTGACTGACGAGCGGGTGGAGCAACTGCGCGAACTGGGCCGCGCCCTGCGCTCAGATGATGTGACACGGATAGAAGCAGCGTCAGACGCCGCAGGCTTCACTGCAGCCGATGATCCGCGCTCGCAACGCGACGGGGTGGTTTCGTTGATGCGGCTGGCCGGTGAACCTTTGCGACACCAGGGCCTGTACGACTTCGGTGCGTCCACCCTGTTTTCCCGCAGCTTCGAACAGGGTCGAGAACAGTTCTTTGGCGCGGGCTACACGCGCACGCCGCCGCCAGACCTGATCTTTCTTCAACGCAAGTTCGCCGGCACCTTCATGCTGTGCACGCGCTTGCGCGCACGCGTCAATCTGCAGCAGGTGTTTGACGGGGAACTGTAGGGGCTTGTGCCGTTGCCGTGCCCGGCTGCGCGGTGGAAGGCACGCGGGGCGGCGCGACCATCTTGTGGCCGTCCCACTGTTGGCCACACCAGCAACGGCCCTCGGGGTCAATGATGCAGGTGCCGCTACCGCAGCAGCGTGGGTCTTCACTCATGTTGTCCCCTTGACGGATGAACTCAACACCTTGATTTTGTCGGTCCCGTGCCGCTGCAGCAGGGCGTGGCGCTATGGCCTCACCCCCAGCGAGGGTCTAGGCCAGCCACCGTTTCAAATGCGCATACACCTCGGCGCTGGACAGCAGGTCCAGATGCCCGGTTTCATCCACCACCACCTGGCGCTGTGCATCGAATGCAAGGCGGCGGCCGGGATCACGGTGGTGGCCCAGCGCGCTGTCGACCGGCACCAATCCATCACCCCACAACCGCGCCTTCAAGTGCCCACGCGAACGCCCCAGGCTGGCCGCCACCGCATAGCAGCGCACCCCTGCTGGCAGGTTCACCGGCGAAACGCCTCGCTGTTGGTCTGCACCCGCGGGGTCTCCCACGATGCGGCCGCGCCGCAGGTCCGTGATGCCCGCGCTGCGCACTTTGCCCAAGCGGGCCAACGGCGCTGCGTAAGGCGCGGCACCCAGCAACAGGTCGATGCCGTGGCCAGCCCGCTCCAAGGGCGCGCCGTGGTGCGGCGACCCAAGGCACACCAAGTCGCCCACGAGCGCTGGCCAGCGCAGCCCTTCACGCGTGTCCAGCCCAGCTTGATGCAGCGCACTGCGCGCCACCAAGCCGCCCATGCTGTGGCCCAACAGCACCAGGCGCTCAATCGGTACGGGCCAGGTGTCCACCAGACGCTGCATCTGCGCCGCCAGCATGCGGCCGTTCGCGGCGATGCTCAAGCCGCTGTTGTAGTGGAGATAAATGGGCGTGTAGCCCCCGTCGCGCGCAAGCGCCAGCCCGTGGTCGTGTTCATCGCGATGCCATTGCAGATGGTTCATGCACAGGCCATGGATCAGCACGAGCAGCTTGGGGCCCGCATGGGGCAGGGCCACACGCAGCGCTTCCTGGTTCATCAGCAGCGGCAAGCCTGCGTGGCAAAACTTCATGGTGATGGCCAGCGGATTGGCGGTGGCCGCCAGATGGTCCCCCACGACACCGTTCAGTGCGCAGAGCACCGCTTCACGCTCGGGCCGCGATGCCTGGCTCGGTGTAGCGTGGGCCAACAGCGGCTCAAGCAGGCCGAACAACGCCTCGGCACTGCCGCCCACCAGGCGCGTGACACCACCCACGGTTCGATAGACGAGCCCCGTGATGCCGCTCGTGCGCTCTCGAGGTGGCTGGGCATCGCCCACGAAGGGCAACCGCGGCGCGCTGGTAATGCGCGCGTGCATCGCCTCCACCAGGCTCGCCAACCCTGCCACGGCATCGGTGGTCAGGCGTGCAACACCGCGCAGATCGGAGGCTTGCAGGAATGGTGGAGTCATCGTGAAAGGGGCCCTGAAACGACAAACCCCGCACGGGGCGGGGTTTGTGGGGTGCCTGCTTGCACAAGCTCTTTGTTGGTTGCGGGAGCAAGATTTGAACTTGCGACCTTTGGGTTATGAGCCCAACGAGCTACCAGACTGCTCCATCCCGCGTCAGAGCCTCGCAGTATAGCGCACTTTCGTTGCGCCCTGAGATCAGGAAGCCTTGAGCGTGCTCTTGCCCGACGTCGGTGTCGAGGCCGAGGGCGGCGTCACCGCGGCTGCCTTGTCCACTTTGGCGGGAACCTTCGCGGAGGGCTTCACCGACTCGGCCTTTGCCGTGCTGGGTGCCGCCACCGGCGCCGTCTTCGCCACCGCAGCAGGCGCCACAGCCGCCGCAGGTCCCGTCGGTGCAGTGGCTGCCGCTGCGGTCGTCTTGGCCGAGGCAGCGGACGCAGCCGGGGTGGCCGCCGGGTTCGTGGCCGTTACGGATGCCGGTGCCGCAGCAGTAGGCTTTGCCGCCGTCGTTGCAGCAGGCGCCGTGGTCGCAGCGGCCGGGGTTTGTGCCAGGGCCATGCCCGACAGCGCAGTGAACACGGTGACAGCGATGGTGGACTTGACGTTCATGTGGTCTTCTCCTGAAGGCGTTTCGAGTGTCGCAATTTGCTCCGACTCTCTTGAGCAGGGCCGGTGTGGCCTTGCACCTTCAACGAAGTGGATGACACCGCTGTTGACGATTTTTCAAATCTATATTTTTTCGCGCTTGGTCAACC
>CAMCTE010000115.1 GCA_945878385.1 Azohydromonas lata NBRC 102462
CCATGCGGGCCAAGCTCCACATGACGGCGCCGTGACCCAACCCTTGGGCTTGCGTGCGCATCCACGCAGTCCGCGACTCTTGCTCGCTTTCCACCACCAGGCGGTGGGTGACCAAGGTCAGCAGTGAACACGCCAGCACCACCGCGGCACTCAGGACGATCCACATCAGCGAAGGCTCCTTTGTGGCGGCGTGGAGCTCGCGTGATCATGCGCCGTCCCCAGGCCCTGCCGTTCACAGACCAAGAGGCCCAGATTCCGCGGGCGCACCATGAGCGTATGCGACTGTGCGATGGTGGACCCCTCAACTGGCGATGACACCTGCAGCCGCACCCAGGGGCTGCAGTCCCCTGTTTGCCCCTGCTCAATCCGCCATGCGTCTGGCGCCCACACCTTGGGATCGTTCAAGGCCTGGTGAGCGGCCACTCCCAGGCTGCGATGCGCCAATACGCCGTCCAGCAGCCTGAAGGACGACTGGCGACTCCGATCCGTTGAGCCACATCGGTCACACAGGTAATGCAGTGCCTGCGGCGAACCCGCGTCCACCCTCAAGTTGTCGTGGTCCGGACTTTCTCCTGAGCGTTCCCGTTGCCCGGCCACACGCAGTTCTGCCCTCACGACCTGCATCACGGCCTGAATGTCCTGTGCTTGTCGATGCCTCAGCAGCGTGGCCTTGAGAAATTGCAGCTGTTGAATGAACAGCAGCAGACACGCGATGCCGAGCACGAGCCCAATGGCGCTGGCCAAGATCCACTCAAGCAACGCCGAGCCGCACTGGCCGCGATTCGGCCTGCTGATGGTCAACAGCCGCTGCTGCAGGCCGGAATACTGCCGCTGGCTGAACCAAGGCTGCAGACTTTGGCCGCACCCAAGGCGTTTTCGATACCGACCTTGAGCGCCGCGACCGAACTGCCGGCGGTCAGGCAGGCCGACTGTGCGGCCGGTTGTGCGAGTGCGCGCGGGGCGCTGAAAACGAAGGTGCGATTGGGTGTTACCGACACTTCGGGCGGCAGGCTCACAGATTTGAAGACATCGCCTGCGCTCTGGCACCCCTGGGTTGCATCGCAACGCACGAGGCGCCAGCTGCGACCATCCCCAGCGGTGATCAGTTGCACCGATTGTGCGGCCCCCAGCGCCGTGGAGCGCGAGAGGTTCAGGTCTGCAACCAAATTCTGTGCAACCCCCTCGATCTGTTTGCGTGCGCGAACGCCCTGCAGTCCTGCCACCACGCCCACCAGCACAATCACGGTCACCAAGGCGGTCACCAGCCACTCGATCATGGTGAACCCGCTGGCCGGGCGCCTGCGGCTGAGCATGCGTGCGTTCATGCTCACCGCTGTTCGAGTGCGGCGCTGAGCATGTGTGCCGATAGGCATCCGGGTGGCGACCCCCAAAAGACGACTCATTGTGGCCAGCAGCGACGGGCCGTATCAACGGCGAGCTCGGCGCCGGGGCCGGCGGCCAAGTACTGAGTGGCCCCGGTACCGAAGGATATGGCCATGCGGGCGCAGGCGGTGTCTTGAGCCTGGGACGAATTGGACTTGGCTGATGCCACCAGGGTGTAGCTGGACCCTGTGGCGTTTTGTATGCCCAGGTCGTAATGGCCGCCCTCGGATATTTCAGGACGCCCAAGCAACGAGACGCTGTCGGCGTACTTCGGTGAAGAACCCCGATAACGCTCTTGCGCCAGTTGCAGGGCGCCCAGGGCTGCGATTGCGTCACTGCGCCGGCCCTTGCGTACTTGGTCCCGGTATGAGGGGTAGGCCACGGCGGCCAACAGGCCTGCAATCAACAAGGCCACCATCAGCTCCAACATGGTGAAACCGCGTTCCACTCGGGTACTGCGCGGGCAGACAGGCGTCATAGGCGAGGCGCTGAAAAGGGGCCGTGTCATGTTCATTTCGACATTTCAGCATGGTGTGATACCCCACACAAGGCCGCTGGGCGAGCAGGTTCGCAGTCGGCCTGCCAAATTCACCACATGGTGGATCGCACGACCGTCGGGCAGTTCAAGCTTGATCGTGCCGGTGGGCGTGACGGTGCGGTCTGCCGGGTTCCACGCAAGGCTCACGCTGTTGGACGACGCCGAGAGGTCGGTTGGCAACAACGCGGTTGAGGCCAGTAGCTTCGCATCGCCGTGGCAAGCGGGTGTCACGCAGCCGCTGCATCCGTCTCGCGCCCCGGTGTGCAGCAGCAGACAGGCTGGCGATGTCGTTTTGACCTCCAGTCTGACCGGGGTGTTCAGGGTGAAGGACCAGTGTCGTGCAGACTGCAACACGCGCGTCCAGTCGGCCGATGCCGCTTCCAGGCGGCGCAGCTGCAGCATGCCAAGCAGGTGGGGCAGGGTCACCGCACCCATCACCAGCATTACTGTCACGACAAGCAGGCTCTCAGCCAGGGTCACTCCCCGGTTTGAGCGGCGTTTGAGGTGGTCCTCATCGGAAGATGGTGCGACGGCCATGCGGCCACTGTAGGCGGCCTGTCATCCAGGCGCATCGCCCTCAGGAGGGGCACCCCTGGGGGGTCAGATGTCCTTGATCAGCTTGCGGAACTCGTCCACATCTTCAAAGCTGCGATACACCGATGCGAAGCGCACATACGCCACCTTGTCGATGCGCTTGAGTTCGCGCATCACCAGTTCACCCAGCCGAGAGGAAGACACTTCGCGCTGCGCAGACGACAACAGTTGTTCCTGAATGCGCTCCATCGCGTCGTCGATCTGCTCGACGCTGACCGGCCGCTTGCGCAGGGCCAGTTGCATGGACGCATGCAGTTTGGCCGGCGTGAATTCGACACGCGCACCGTCCTTCTTCACCACCACGGGCATGGCGATGTCCGCACGCTCGTAGGTGGTGAAGCGCCGGTCGCACTCAGGGCATTTGCGCCGGCGGCGAACCGCATCCCCTTCATCGGAATCCCGCGTCTCGACCACCTGCGTGTCGGCGTGGGTGCAGAAGGGGCAGCGCATCGCGTCAGCCCTGATTCATCAACGGTAAACGGGGAAGTCGCGCGTGAGCGCCGACACCTTGGCCCGGACCTCTGCGAGGTTGGCCTCATCGTGTGGCTTGTCCAGCACATCGGCGATGAGATGGGCGGTGATGCGGGCCTGCTCTTCCTTGAATCCTCGCGTGGTCAGGGCAGGAGTGCCCAGCCGGATGCCGCTGGTGACCATCGGCTTTTGCGGGTCGTTGGGGATGCCGTTCTTGTTGCAGGTCATGTGCGCGCGGCCCAGTATGGCCTCGGCTTCCTTGCCGGTGAGGTTCTTCGGGCGCAGGTCCACCAGCATCACATGGCTCTGGGTGCCGCCGCTGACGATGCGAAGGCCACGCTCGATCAAGGTTTCGGCCAGCACCTTGGCATTGGCCACCACCTGTTGCTGATACGCCTTGAATCCTGGCTGCAGCGCTTCGTGGAAGGCCACGGCCTTGCCGCCAATCACATGCATCAGAGGGCCGCCTTGGATGCCGGGGAAGATGGCGCTGTTGACCTTCTTGGCGATGTCCTCGTTGTTCATGAGGATGATGCCGCCCCGCGGGCCGCGCAGGCTCTTGTGGGTGGTGCTGGTGACCACATCGGCATGTGGCACCGGGTTAGGGTACACACCCGCGGCGATCAGGCCCGAGTAATGCGCCATGTCGACCATGAAGTAGGCGCCCACGGCCTTGGCCACGCGCGCGAAACGCTCGAAGTCGATGTGCAGCGAATAGGCCGAGGCGCCCGCGATGATCAGCTTGGGCTTGTGCTCATGGGCCAGGCGCTCCATTGCGTCGTAGTCGATCACTTCCTGCGCGTCCAAGCCGTAGCTGACCACCTTGAACCATTTGCCGCTCATGTTCAGCGGCATGCCGTGCGTGAGGTGTCCCCCTTCTGCCAGGCTCATGCCCATGATGGTGTCGCCCGGCTGCAGCAGCGCGAAGAACACCGCCTGATTGGCCTGCGAGCCTGAGTTCGGCTGCACATTGGCGAACTGCGCACCGTAGAGTTGCTTGAGGCGATCGATGGCCAGCTGCTCCACCACATCCACATGTTCGCAGCCGCCGTAGTAACGCTTGCCGGGATAGCCCTCGGCGTACTTGTTGGTCAGCTGCGAGCCCTGTGCCTGCATGACGGCAGGCGAGGTGTAGTTTTCGCTGGCGATCAGCTCGATGTGTTCTTCTTGGCGGCGGTTTTCCGCCTGAACGGCAGCCCACATTTCGGGGTCAACCAAGGCCAGGGTGGACGAGTTGCGATCAAACATGGCAGTTTCCGTCTGGGAGAAGGGGGCCGCGCGAACCTGGTAGGGTTCGCGTGCTGCCCAGGCGCACGGCTGAACGCGCGGGCCCTCACAGGCCCGCGCCCGCGCTTCACGGTGGTACCACCTCGGCAGAATGCTGTGCAGCCTGCCTATCGCCAGTCACGCGGATCCCGTATTTTAGACGCCAGGTCTGCTTGGCGGCTGACCGAAGGAAATCAGCCGTTCAACTGGCGATGACCCCTCCCAGGTCCTCAGCGTTCATCCCGCAGCAAGGCCACTTTGGTGGGGGCTGCGGGTTGCGCCATTGGCAGCGCTTGGTGAATCACATTGTGCGGCACGGCCTTGCCTTGGGCCACCTGCTGCAGGGCGCGCTGTTCAGCCAGCACCTTGTGGGTGTAGCCGTTGTCCTCGCCACCGGGCTGGGTAACGCCCACATAGCAGCGCAGTCCGTCCTCCGTGCCGCCGGCCCGGGCGATGCAGTCGCGCAGCACCTGCACACCGACCCTCAGGTTGGTCACCGGATCGAATGCGGCGTGGGTGCCTCCGAAGGCCTGGTACTTGTCGTCATGCACACGGGTCATCACCTGCATCAGGCCCTGCGCGCCTACGGGGCTCTGCGCAAACGGATTGAATGATGACTCCACCGCCACCACCGCCATGATCAGCGTGGGCTCCAACTTACCGCGTGGTGCGATGGCCCACGCTTCATGCACCAATCGGGACACAGGCTCCAAGGCCACCCGGTAGCGCTTGGCCAGCCATGCGGCGACAGCTGCCTGTTCGCGCGTCAGCCGCTCCGGCTCCAACGCCGTTGCCCGTTTGCTCGCCTGTGGCTCGGCCAGCGAGCTCAAGAGGTTGCCATCCTGTTCGGCGCGCTGCTCCAGCCGGTCCTGCAACCAGCCCAAGGCCAGAGACTCGACCCGGTCGCGCATGTCCTGCGTACCGCCCATGAAGATCATGGAGGCCACCACCGTCAAGCCCACCAGGGCCAGTGTGTTGTGGCTGACGTCCAGCAGGCCGTGACCCACATCCTTCAGGAAAATGGCCACGCCTTGACGGACCAGCGTGAGGCGTTCGGACAGGCGTGCTGTCAACGATTCGTTGGCGTTCATAGGTTTCCTTGCCGATCATCAGGGTCGGTACTTGGCCTGTACAGCCACCCAACCCCTGGATGCGTGAGGGTGCCCAGACCCGCCTTCGGCCCGGGCGGTTGGGAGGCGGTCTGCGCCCATCCAACCTAGTATTAACCCTTAATCTTAGCATGGCCAGCCAATTGACGCCCCGGTCGGGTTTGAAAGCCAAGAAGTCCACAACCAGGACTGCCCGGGTAACCTTGCGGCCATGCACTACCGCGATCTGCGCGATTTCATCGCTCAACTGGAGACCATGGGCGAACTGCGCCGCATCTCCGCTCCCATTGACCCACACCTGGAAATGACGGCGCTGAGCGACCGCAGCCTGCGCAGCGGCGGGCCCGCCTTCCTGTTTGAGCGGCCCGAGGGCAGCGGGCGCACCTGGCGCATACCGGCCCTGACCAACCTCTTCGGCACCACGCGGCGCGTGGCCCTGGGCATGGGGGCCAGCAATTTGGCCGAGTTGCGCGATGTAGGCCGCCTGCTGGCGGCGCTGAAGGAACCCGACCCACCTCGAGCGCTCAAGGATGTCGGCCGCTTGTTCCAGATGGCCAAGGCCGTGTGGGACATGAAGCCCTCCGTTGTGCGCGACGCACCCTGCCAGGAAACGGTTGTGCGGGGTGACGACATCGATCTGGGTGAGCTGCCGGTTCAACTGTGTTGGCCGGGCGACGCCGCACCCCTGATCACCTGGGGATTGGTGGTCACCCGCGGCCCGCAGTCCATCGCCACGCCCCGCTTGCGTCAAAACCTCGGCATCTACCGGCAGCAGGTGATCGGTCGGCGCGAGGTCATCATGCGTTGGCTGGCCCATCGCGGTGGGGCCTTGGATTTCCGTGATTTCGCCCGCGCGAACCCGGGTCGGGCCTTCCCGATGACGGTGGCCTTGGGGGCCGATCCGGCCACCATCCTGGGCGCAGTCACCCCCGTGCCGGACACGCTCAGCGAATACCAGTTCGCGGGCCTGCTGCGGGGCAGTCGCACCGTGCTCACTGAAACCGAAGTGGGCGAGGGCGCGCTGAAGCTGCAGGTGCCTGCCTCCGCGGAGATCGTGCTCGAGGGTCACATCCCCGCAGCCGAGGCGGGCTACAGCGGCACGAGTGAGCACGGTGTTCCCCTGAAGTCGGTGGGTGGCTATCTGCATGCGCTGGAGGGCCCCTATGGTGACCACACCGGCTATTACAACGAGCAGGACTGGTGTCCGGTATTCCGGGTAGACCGCCTGACGCGGCGGCGCGATGCCATCTACCACTCCACCTACACGGGCAAACCGCCGGATGAACCCGCCGTGCTGGGCGAGGCGCTCAACGAAGTATTCGTGCCCATCCTGCAGCGTCAGTTTCCCGAGATCGTGGATTTCTACCTGCCGCCCGAGGGCTGCAGCTACCGCCTGGCCGTCATCAGCATCCGCAAGTCCTATCCAGGCCACGCCAAGCGTTTGATGTTCGGGCTGTGGAGCTTCCTGCGCCAGTTCATGTATACGAAGTTCATCATCGTGGTGGACGACGATGTGAACATCCGCGACTGGAAAGAAGTGGTGTGGGCCCTGACCACCCGCATGGATCCCGTACGGGACACCACGCTCGTGGAGCACACGCCCATCGACTACCTGGATTTCGCGTCCCCCGTCAGCGGCCTGGGCGGCAAGATGGGCCTGGACGCCACCAACAAGTGGCCCGGTGAAACCTCTCGCGAGTGGGGCCGCACCATCACCATGAAGCCCGAGGTGACCGCGCGCATGGATGCGCTGTGGTCGTCCCTGGGGCTGGACAAGGCAGCAGGAACATGATTCAAGCGATCACATTGGGCGGCGGCTGCTTCTGGTGCACCGAAGCCGTCTTCGAGCAGGTGCAGGGCGTGCAGGCGGTGGAGTCGGGCTACTGCAACGGACACTTTCCCGACCCCAGCTACGAACAGGTGTGCACCGGTCAGACCGGGCATGCCGAGGTCGTGCGCGTGAGCTTTGACGATGCCGAGATCTCCTTGCGCGACATCCTGGCCATCTTCTTTGCCACCCATGACCCTACGACGCTCAACCGCCAGGGCCATGACGTGGGCACGCAATACCGCTCGGGCATCTATGTGCAAGATGAGGCCCAGGCCACCGTGGCCCAGGCCGTGCTCGCCGAGGCGCAGCAGGCGTTTGGTGGCCGCGTGGTCACGGAGGTGGCGCCGTTGCTCGACTACAGCCGGGCCGAGGACTATCACCAGCGCTACTTCGCCCGCCATCCCCACCAGGGCTACTGCGCGGCGGTCATTGCCCCCAAGGTGGAGAAGTTCCGCAAGGTGTTCGCCGAGCGGCTCAGGCGCGGTTGAACAGCCCCCGGGCAAGGTCGTCAAGCCCTCAGTGCGGCCTTCGATGCGCACGCTTCACAGCGCGCGAAAGCTCCGCGCCCTGCGTTCAAGGGGCCAGGCGCTCCCGAATCCAAGCGCCGTCATCGACCAGCCGGTACCGCAGTCGGTCGTGCAGTCGGCTTTGGCGGCCCTGCCAGAACTCCCAATGGTCGGGGCTCAGCCGAAAGCCTCCCCAGTGCGGTGGGCGCGGAGGGTCCAGCAGGAACTGCGCCCCATAGCGTGCCGCATTGGCCACCAGCACGCCGCGCCCGGTGATGACCTGGCTCTGCGGTGAAGCCCAGGCTCCGATGCGCGAGTCCAGAGGCCGGCTTTTGAAATAGTCGTCTGATTCTTCAGCGCTTACCCTGTCCACGCGCCCCTCGATGCGCACCACGCGCTCCAGTTCTACCCAATGGAACTGCAGGGCCGCGTAAGGCTGGCTCGACAACTCCGTGCCTTTGCGGCTGTCGTAGTTCGTGTACCAGACGATGCCGCGCGCGTCACAGCCTTTGATCAGCACCACACGCGTGGAGGGGCGCCCGTGTGCGCCCACGGTGGCCAATGTCATCGCATTGGGCTCAGGCAGTTCTGCTTGGATGGCCTCCTGCAGCCAGCGCTCGAATTGAAGCCGTGGGTCGGGGTGGGAGGCCGTCTCATCGAGTTCGGCCTTCTCATAGGATTTGCGCAGGTCAGCCAGGTTCATGTCAAAAGCATAAGCGAAGCGCTTGAGCCTGCGGGTTCGACACTAGGTAGACCTCCCCTTGCCAGTTGCCTTTGCGGCGACCATTCTCAACTCTGGGAATGAGCAACCTGCCATCCTCCGCCTTGTCATGAAAGCCCCTT
>CAMCTE010000116.1 GCA_945878385.1 Azohydromonas lata NBRC 102462
CTGCGCGGGCGCGCCGGCGCTTCGGCCTTGCGCAGCCCTGAGGCCACCGGCTCCCAGGCCGTCGTGCTCCAATCCTGCGTAGACACCACATGGTCGGCACCCAGGCGCGTGGCCTGTGCGGCCAGGTCCACCCGGTGCGGCGGCACGCGGCACACCACCGGCAGGCGGCGCCCCGGCATCTGCGCCAGGGTCAGGCATTCCTGCAGCATGTCCACATCGTGCTCGGCCCGCACCACCAGCATCTGCACATGCACGAGCGAAGTGATCAGCTGGCTCGGGTCCAACAGGT
The DNA here is from genome assembly GCA_945878385.1 of Azohydromonas lata NBRC 102462. Lineage (GTDB taxonomy): Bacteria > Pseudomonadota > Gammaproteobacteria > Burkholderiales > Burkholderiaceae_C > RFTU01. Next base: position 290 of record CAMCTE010000116.1, read on the forward strand.
GGCGGGCGTCCAGGCCCAGTTCGGCCACGCGGGCCTGCTCGGCCGGGTCGGCGGGGCCGGTGGGGTCGATCCAGGCTGCTCGGATGGGTGTGGTGCTTGCGCTCATGGTGCTGTCGGTTTGACCGTTGACACCTAGCGGCAAGCAACTGCCGTGCCACACCGGCAATCGCTCGCCGAAAGCGGCAAGTTCATGATTTCAATAGGATTTCTGAAATCTGATTCGGATTGCCGTTTTTTTGACGGGCAGCATCATTTGTGCCGATTTCTGTCGTAGTTCACACCGTCCCCGTGTACGTCGCGGCCATGGCCTACACCCGGGCGCAGGCCCACCGAAAAATCAGGCACGCGGCCTACCCGATGCCGTGCCCCGCATCCCACACGGCCCATGATCCGCACCCTGCGCCACGCCACTGAACTGACCGATCACCGCGAGCACGAGCGGCTGGACCAGTCGCTGCTGCAGTCCGTCACCGACCTGGCCGCTGCCGGCACCCAGCGGGCTGCCCGGCGCGCGCAAACACCTGCGGCGGCGCTGCAGGCCCGGCTGTGGCGTCTGAGCGGGCCCGATGTGGACAGCCCGCTGATCCTGTCTGCCCCTGCCGGCGAAGACGCCGGCCCCTCGCCCGCCGCACCCTCCATCAGTCCCCAGGCAGAATGCGGTATTCGGCAAGCCATCCACACGCAGTCGGTGGTCACCGCCATGCAGCCCAGCGCCAACGGCAGCCTTCGCTGCCTGACCTGGTTGCCCGTGGCGCGCCGCAGCACCGTCATGGGTGTGCTGGAGATCGATTCGCCCGTCCCGCTGTCGCCCGCGCGGCTGAACATCGTGCAGGGCATGTGCAGCCTGTATGCCAACCACTTGAGCCTACTGCACGACAGCCAGGTCGATACCCTCACGCAGCTGCTCAACCGCAAAACCTTTGACGACTCCATCCAGCGGCTGCTCAACCACACCCGGCCGCACGGCCCGCAAACCTGGGTGGCCGTCATCGACATCGACCACTTCAAGCGCATCAACGACGGCTTCGGCCACCTCTTTGGCGACGAGGTGCTGCTGCTGGTGGCCGGCATGCTGCGCCGCGCGTTCCGTCACCAGGACAAAGTATTTCGCTTCGGCGGCGAAGAATTCGTGGCGCTGCTCCAGGGGCTGGACGAAGTCGGTGCCCTCACCGCACTGCAGCGCTTGCGCCAAACCATTGAAGACCATCCGTTTCCGCAGGTCGGACGCGTCACGGTCAGCGTGGGCGCCACGGCCATCCAACCCGGTGATGCCGCCTGCGACGCGCTGGGGCGGGCAGACGACGCGCTCTACCACGCCAAATCGCATGGCCGCAATCAGGTCTGCATCTTCGAACACCTTCAGGCCAATGGCGCCATCGCCCCCAGCGCCACCCTGCACGGCGATATCGACCTGTTCTGAAAGACCGTGGCTGCAGGCCTTTGAGCAATCCGCCCCCCGAAATGGAGGGCCGAGACACGGGAAAACCCGCAGCGCTGCCACCTGACGGCGCGGGAGGTGGTGACTAAACTCACGACCCCGCCCCGCAGTCTCCCCATGCAGCTCATTTGGGTTTCCGGCCCCACCGCCAAGGTGGTCACACTGTCCATCACGGCCCGCACCATCGCCGCGGCCGTGGGTGGCCTGTGCGCATTCATGCTGGCCCTGGGCGTCCTGTTCCACTTTGTGGGGCTGCGCATTGCCGTGGAGGTGTCGCCTGCAGTGGCCCACGCCATCGGCGGCGTGGCCAGCGTGGCCGACCACGAACGCTTGGAAGCCCGCTACCGCCAGGAAGTGCAGGCCCTGCAAACCCGCTTGGTTGCGGCCGTAGACCGCCTGGGTGAACTGGAGAAGAACAGGACCGAACTCCTGGCCCTGTTGGGCGTGCGCCAAGGCGGCATCCCACGCCAGCCCATGGCCGCTCCTTTTGGTGGCGCGCTGGGCCAGGGTGGCCCGCTTCGGCTGTTGGAATGGCTGGACCCCCGCACCCCGTCGCTGGAAGCAGAGTTGGACCAGACTTCACGGCAACTGGCCCTGATGGACGCCTCGCTCATCGACCTGCAAAGCCGCTGGGCGCAGGAAGGCCAGCGCCTGGCGCGCCTGCCCTCGGCGTTGCCGCTCAATGGCGACTTCTACATGAGCAGTGGCTTCGGCGTGCGGCCCGACCCCATCACCGGACAACGCAGCCTGCATGAAGGTGTGGATTTCGTTGCCCGCGTGGGCACGCCCGTGCGTGCGGCCGGTGGCGGCACCGTGCGGCGCTCCGATGTCTGGGGGGACCACGGACAGGTGGTGGAAATCGAACACGACGAAGGCTTCCTCTCCCGCTATGCCCACCTCAGCCGCCGCCATGTGCGCGCGGGCGATGCGGTGGCACGCGGCCAGGTCATCGGCGAATTGGGCAACAGCGGCCGCACCACCGGCGCCCACCTTCACTTTGAAGTCGAACACCAGGGCCGCCTGGTCGACCCCAACCGCGCCCTGGCCCCACTGGCCTGGCGCTGAAGCGCCCCACCCCACTGAAGGAGTCGTTCATGTTCGGCAAGAGCAAATCACGCCCCACCACCTTCAGCGTGGACCAGGAATCATTCGCCACCCTGATCGGGCGTCACACCTCCATCCACGGAGAACTGCAGATACAGGAAAGCATCCGCATCGACGGGCACCTGCGCGGCCATGTGCAGGGTGCGGCCGACCAGCCGGTGGCCGTGGTCGTCAGCGCCACCGGGCATGTGGAAGGCGACATCATTGCGCGCCGTGTGGTGGTGGCCGGCCGCATCTCTGGGCAGATCCACGCACTGGACCGCGTGGAACTGCATGCCGGCTGCCTGGTGCAGGGCGATATTCGCTATGGCTCCATTGCCATCGAGCATGGCGCCCGGGTACTGGGCCTGCTGCTGCAAGTGGATGAATCGCAACAGGCTGGCCTGGAACACGATGCCCAGGCCGCCATTCAGCGTGCCCAAAGTGGCACGCCCAATGGCTGATCGCCAGAGCCCCTGAGGCCCTTAGTCCCTTAACTGCTCAGAATTCCTCGGGCGGTTGCGCCGCTGAGGCCAACATGTTCACGGCAGCAGGCTCTGCTGCATCGGCCGTGTGCACCCGCAGGGCGCCGTGAGATGCCGTCGTGCCCAGTTCACGCATGCAGCAAGCCTCCAGAAAGCCGCGGATGCGGTCCCACTGCGGCGGCTTGGCGTACACCACCACCGAACCCGGCAGCCCGCCCTTCTCGTCAATTTCCTCGGGCGTCATGGCGCTGACCACCATCACCCACTGCGAAGCGAAGGCCGGTTGATCACGCAGGATGCGCAACAGATGGAAGCCATCAAACGGCTCCATGCGCAGGTCGGTGATGATCACATGTGGGCGCCGCCGCTCTATTTGCAGAAGGGCGTCCACCGCATCCACACTGAAGTGCAACTCCAGCGGCAGGCCCATGCGTGACAGGCGCTGCTCAAAGGTCTGGCGCATGAGCATGTTGTCTTCGGCCACCAACACCTGAAGGCGGCGGCCTTCGTGCAGGCGGCGCACCGGCATGCGCGCATTCAGGTGCCCTTCCAGGGATTGACGCAGGATGCGCCGGTGCCCACCGGCGGTGCGCACCGCCTGCAGGGTTCCGCTGTCCACCATCTTCTGCACCGTCGTGCGGGACACGCCCAGCGCCCTGGCGGCTTCACCGATACCCACCAGCGCCGGCACACCGTTGCCGTAATCGTCCGCGTTGCTGCTCATGGAACTGACCTTATTGTCTTTTTGTCTGTGGCTGTGAATTTAAACCGCATGGGCCGCGACTGTCGCCGCCAGGCCTGCGCGGGCGCCCGCTTCTTCAATGCAGAAGTTTGGAAAGCGGGTCATCGGTGGAGATGCACACCTCCGCCCCATCGAAATGCTGCTTCAGTCGCACCAGCTCAGGAAAGGCCTTGCCAAACGCGGCCACCACCTCGGGGTCGAACTGTCCGCCTGCATCCGAGACGATCACATCGCGCGCACGCTGCATCAGCCAGTCCTGGCGGAAGGGTCTGATGGTGGTCAGGGCGTCGAACACGTCGGCCACTGCCACGATGCGCGCTGAAATCGGAATCTGGTCACGGCTCAGGCCCAGCGGATAGCCGCTGCCGTCCCAGTGCTCGTGGTGCGACAACGCAATTTCGGCGGCCAACTGCAGCACCGGCGAAGGTTCGTGGCGCAACAGTTCATAGCCCACCGTCGTGTGGCGGCGCATCAGGCGGCGCTCTTCTTCATTGAAGGCGCCCGTCTTGCCCAACACTTCGTCCGGCACCGCCACCTTGCCCAAATCGTGAAGCGGCGCTGCGGCCAGCAGTTGTTCCTGCTGCTCCAAGGTGAATCCGTAGGCGTTGGCGATGGCCGCGGCATAGTGGGCCATGCGCACCGTGTGGCGCCCGGTCTGTTCATCGCGCACCGAAGCCACGCGGGCCAACACCCGGGCCATCACGCTTTCCGCGCGCACGCCCAGCGGCTCGGCCGGCTGGCTGCGCGGCACCTTCAACGGCTCGAACGCGTGGCGCGCGGCCGGCATTTGCCCCACCACCGCGGGCGACAAGCGGCTCAAATTGCGCACCTTCAGGCCCAGTTCCTGGTCGTTCATGGGCTTGCGCAGCACCTCCACCGCACCGGCGCGCAGCGCCTCGATGCGCACCCCATCCACATCCGCCGAATTCGACACCAGGGCCACCGGCACACGGGTGTTGAGGCCTTCATCCTTCAGGCGGCGCAGAAAGTCCAGGCCGTCCATCTGCGGCATCACGTAATCCAAAAGCAACACCGAGGGCAAGTCCGCGCGAATGGCGTCCAGCGCCACTTGCGGGTCGCTGTAGGCACGGATGTCGGAGAAGCCTGCGCGTTCCAGCGTCTTGCGCATCAGCGCCAGGGCCATGGGATTGTCATCAACGATAGCAACCGAGTTCATTCGGAACCTCTGCGAAATGGTTTATTCAACCGTTGTCGCTAGCATATCGCAATTTCTATCAATTTCCTTATCATTTTGTGTTTTTTTGTCGATCTGCCGATTGAATGTGAATTTGTTCACATCTTTCTGGCCTGGCCGGTCGGGCCTCCACCGCACGCGGATGCATCTGGCACACCCGGCTCCAGGCCTGCTCGCGTGTCTGCGCGTGCACGCGCACGCTCAAGGATGCATGCCCCGAAAAGCCGAGAATCACCTGAAACTCAAACGGTTGATAGACGATCGGCATGACCCCTCCGACACCGCGAAGAACGGCAGAAACCGCGAATATCGCAATACGATATCACTTATGCCGAATAGGGTCTATACGGGTGATTCAGGGGGCACGACGCAGTCAAAGCGCTTCCCAGCGCTACCGGTCAAAGAAAAAGCCGCTGCAACGGTGACGCTGCAGCGGCTTTCCATGTTTTGGCGGAGCGGACGGGGCTCGAACCCGCGACCCCCGGCGTGACAGGCCGGTATTCTAACCAACTGAACTACCGCTCCGCAGCGGTGATGGCGTTCCAGGTTTCCCTGCAAGTGCCATCCAACTTGGCGCCCCCTAAGGGAGTCGAGTTGTGCCGTCCGTTTCCCGTTAAAAATCAACCGGTTACGGCATGTGATACACAACTCTGTTCGGCGCGATGTCTCACAACCGAAGCCTTAGACTGTAGCACAGTTTTATGCCCTCGTGCAACAGGTAGGCCAAGCTAACCAGCAGCCACCCAGTTCTCGACCTCCAACGCCGGCACCCGCTCAAACTCCGCCAGGTTGTTCGTGACCAGCACCAAGCCTTCGCTGCGGGCGTGACCCGCGATATGCAGGTCATTGACCCCGATGGGCTGGCCCTGTTTCTCCAACGCCGCCCGGATGGCCCCGTAGTGTTGAGCGGCCTTGGCGCCATATGGAAGAACGACCAGCCGGCTACAGAAGTCCTCGATGACAGAGAGATTGGCCGCCACCTGGCTGCTTTTTTCAGCACCGTGCATCAGTTCGGCCAGGGTGATGGACGAAATGGCCATCCGGCTGGCGTTTGCATTGAAAGTGGCCAGCACCTCCACGGGGCGCCGCTTCAACACGTAGATGACGATGTTGGTGTCCAGCAGGTAGCGCAGCATCAAAGCGCTTCCCGCTCGGCCTGGTGCTGGCTGGCCCGCTGAGGCAGGAAATCATCGCTGACCCGCGGCCCGTCCAAAAAGAAGCTGTCCCAAGTTTGCCCGAGCGGGCAAAGAATGCGCTCGTGACCCTTGACACGCACCTCCACTTTCTGAACCCCTTCGGGCAGGCGCACCTCCACAGGCAGGCGCACGGCTTGGGTACGGTTGTTGACGAATACGGTTCCGATGGACACGCCAGCCCCTTGAATGAACAGGTATATGGCGAGTGTATATTGCACCCCAACGACGTCAAGTCCGCCTACAGCGCAGATGGCGGGCCCTGTTCCCCAACAACCTCACCTTGCGGTCCGCACCGAAGTGCGGACACGCTCATTGCCATTCGTTCACAAGCGCGACAGCGAACTGCCCAGCACCACGGCTATGCGTCGGGCCATGCGTCGGGCGCATTGACTCATCAGATTTGTTACCGCTGATGCCCCGTTGCCTCATGTAATTTGCTAAGGAAGGTCTGCAAAACCCCGTGTCACCCCGACTGGCGTCGGGCGTGATCGCAGGGGAAGATTCGACTCATGGAACAAACCAACCTCGGCTTTGACCCCCTGCCCAAGAAGACCCGCAAAGAGGTCTTCCTTGACGAGATGAACCGGGTGGTGCCGTGGCCTGAGTTGGTGGCATTGATCGCGCCCCATGCGCGTGGTGCGCATCAAGCGTTGGGGGGCCGGCCGCCGTTTCCCGTTGAAGTGATGCTGCGCATTCACTGCCTTCAACTGTGGTGGAACCTGAGTGATCCGGCGATGGAAGAGGAACTCCACGAGCGGCCGCTGTACCGGCAGTTTGCGGGCTTGATGGGCTCGCGCCGGATACCGGACGAGACGACCATTCTTCGCTTCCGTCACTTGCTCGAGAAGCACGAGTTGGCGCCCAAGATTCTGAAGACGATCAACGCAGGCTTGGCCGACCAAGGACTGATGCTCAAGACCGGAACACTGGTCGATGCGACGCTGATCGCAGCACCCAGCAGCACCAAGAACAGCAGCGGCACGCGCGACCCGGAGATGCGCCAAACGAAGAAAGGCAACCAGTGGCACTTTGGCATGAAGGCCCACATCGGCGTGGATGCTGAATCGGGCCTGGTGCACACCGTGATCGGCACGGCCGCCAACGTCAACGACGTGACCCAAGCCGCAGGTCTTCTTCATGGTGAAGAAACTGATGTCTTCGGTGATGCCGGATACCAGGGCGTGGCCAAGCGAGAAGAGGCCAAGGACCTGGATGTGAACTGGCATGTGGCCATGCGGCCGGGTAAGCGCAAGGCACTGGACAAGAACCGTGCGAGCCAACGATTCATCGATGAACTTGAGAAGCTCAAGGCCAGCATCCGGGCCAAGGCCGAACATCCGTTCCGCGTGATCAAGCAGCAGTTCGGCTTCACCAAAGTGCGCTTCCGTGGGATGGCCAAGAACACCGCCAGATTGCACATGCTGTTCGCGATGAGCAACCTGTGGATGGTCCGAAAGGTGATTCTTCAGCGAGGTGCGATGCCATCCATGGGATAGGTCCGTCCGCAGCGCGGACGAGGGCCCTGAGGGGGCGTCAAACAGCCCCAGATTTGCCCGAAATTGACCGTCTAAACGCACTTGCTGTCGCATCGTGAAATCGACTGACTCAATCAAGTCGGCAACGTTCCGGAAACGGGGTTGTGCAGACCATCCCTAGGGCACGAGCCGTGCCAACCGGGCTCGCGGCCTGCAAGTGCTTGTATTCATTGATGAAACCGCAGCCCCAGCTGCATGGCTCATCGAAGCCACTCCCATTTGTGTAAGAGTTTTCGACGCGCGTTGTGAGCATCACCGTGCAAATGGCGCCGTGAGCCACACCCTCAGGCACGTTTGAAGCACAACGCTGCACCCTCAAGAGATTTCTTGTCGCTCAGGGCGTAATCTTGTCATCAATCTTGTCAAATGGCTTCGCTTAGCGATAAGATTGGATCGTATTCTTGTCACACAACAAGATTGAGCTGAAAACTCTCTTGACTGACAAGATTGACCAAGCTGACAGGATTCGCCGCACCATGACGCCT
>CAMCTE010000117.1 GCA_945878385.1 Azohydromonas lata NBRC 102462
ATCAATGCCCTGGAGGGCATTGAGGTGGTGATGGCCCACCCGCAGGCCCTGGCGCAGTGCCAGGGTTGGCTTTCGCAGCACCTGCCCAACGCCGAGCGGCGCGCCGTGAGCAGCAATGCCGAAGGCGCGCGCTTGGCGGCCACCAACCCCACCTGGGCGGCGCTGGCCAGCGAACGCGCAGCCGCGCAATTCGGCTTGCACATCGTGCACCACGCGATACAGGACGAGGCCTACAACCGCACCCGCTTTTCCATCATCTGCCTGCCGCAGACCCTGGCCACGCCCCCGGCTTCGGCCAAGGACTGCACCAGCCTGGTGGTGAGCGTGCCCAACCGGCCCGGTGCGGTGCACGACCTCTTGATGCCGCTGAAGTCGCACGGCGTTTCCATGACGCGCTGTGAATCGCGCCCGGCCAAGAGCGGGCAGTGGGAGTACTACTTCTACATCGACATCCAGGGCCATGTGGACCAGCCGCATGTGGCCGCGGCCTTGAAGGAACTGCAGACCCGCTGCGCCTTCTTCAAGATCCTGGGCTCCTACCCCGTCAACGACTGAAGGCCAAGGGGCGCGACGCATGTCGACGGTGAACCGTCTGGCCTTGATCGGCTGTGGGCTGATGGGGGGATCGTTCGCGCGGGCCCTGCGGGTGGCCTGCCCTGCGTTGCAGGTGGCGGCCTACAGCCGAAGCCTGGCCAGTGCGCAAAGGGCCCAGGTGCTGGGAATCGCAGATGAAGTTTTCAGCACTGCTGCGGCGGCGGTTCGCGGCGCAGACCTGGTGCTGCTGGCCGTGCCCGTGACCGCCACCGAGCCCACGCTGCGCGACATGCGAGCAGGCCTTTCAGCCGATGCGCTGGTGATGGATGTGGGGTCTACCAAACGCGATGTGGTGGCCGCTGCGCGCGCCGCGTTGGGCACGGCGGTGGGGCAGTTCCTGCCGGCTCACCCGATTGCGGGCAAGGAGTCGGGCGGCATTGAGCAGGCCGAGGCCGACCTGTACCAAGAGCGCCGCTGCATCCTCACGCCGCTGCCCGAAAACCCCGAAGGGCTGGTGGCCCGCGCCGTGGCCGCTTGGGAAGCCGTGGGCTGCAGCGTGGTGCGCATGAGCGCCGAGCAGCATGATGAAACCTTCGCCGCGGTGAGCCACCTGCCGCACCTGCTGGCCTTTGCCTATGTGAACGGCGTTGCTTCGCAGAACGCCGCGGCCCGCCACCTGGCCCTGGCCGGCCCCGGCTTTCGAGACTTCAGCCGGATTGCGGCCGGCACCAGCGCCATTTGGCGCGACATCTTCAGCGCCAACCGCGACGAGGTGCTGGCGCAGTTGGGCCAGTTCGAATCGGCCCTGACGGCGATGCGCGCCGCGCTGCAAAGTGGCGACGATGCGGCCGTGGCGCGGTTGGTGGATGCAGCCTCGGCCGTGCGCGCACGCTGGACGCTCAACGGTGCCCCGATGCCGGAAGACGACCCGGCCTGAACTAGAGAACCCCATGTTTTCGATTCCCCACCTGGACCTGCCGCCGCTGGTCGGTGCCGCAGGCACCGTGAAGCTGCCGGGTTCCAAGAGCATTTCCAACCGCGTGCTGCTGCTGGCCGGCCTGAGTGCGGGAACCACCGCCGTGCACGACCTGCTCGATTCCGACGACACGGCCGTGATGCTGGCTGCATTGGAGCAGTTGGGCTGCAAGCTGGTTCGCCGCCTGCAAGACGGGCGCGAGGTGTTGGATGTGACCGGCATCGGCGGCGTGTTGAACACGGGCCCACGCACGCTCCAACTGTTTCTGGGCAACGCCGGCACGGCCATGCGGCCGCTGACGGCTGCCCTGGCGGTATTGAGCACCTTGCAGGGCGGTGATTTCGAACTCTCGGGCGTGCCGCGCATGCACGAGCGGCCGATTGGCGACTTGGTGGACGCGCTGCGCGGCTTGGGCTGCGCCATCGACGACTTGGGCCAACCCGGCTACCCTCCCCTGCGGCTGCGTGGTCAGCCCGGTGGCGCCATGAACCTGCAGCAGCCGGTTCGGGTGCGGGGGGATGTCTCCAGCCAGTTCCTCACCGCCTTGCTGCTGGCCCTGCCCCTGGCCAGCGCCACGCAAGATGTGGTGATCGAGGTGGAGGGCGAACTCATCTCCAAGCCCTACATCGACATCACCCTGGCCTTGTTGCAGCGCTTTGGCATCGCGGTCAAGCGCGATGGTTGGCAGCGCTTCACCATTGCACAAGGCAGTGCCTACACCTCGCCGGGCTCCATTCATGTGGAAGGCGACGCCTCATCGGCGTCCTATTTCGTGGCCTTGGGGGCCATTGCCGCCACCGACGCGCCCATCCGCATTGAAGGCGTGGGTGCCGATTCCATCCAAGGCGACATCCGCTTCGTGGAAGCGGCGCAAGCCATGGGGGCGCAGGTGCAGTCGGGCCCCGGTTGGCTGGAAGTGCGGCGCGGCGCCTGGCCATTGCGCGCCATCGACCTGAACTGCAACCACATCCCCGATGCGGCCATGACCCTGGCGGTGATGGCGCTGTATGCGCAAGGCACCACGCGGTTGACCGACATCGGCAGTTGGCGTGTGAAGGAGACCGACCGCATCTCGGCCATGGTGACCGAACTGCGCAAGCTGGGCGCCACCGTTGACGAGGGGCCAGACTGGATTGCGGTGACCCCGCCGGCGGCCCGCGCTTGGCAACACGCCAGCATCCACACCTACGACGACCACCGCATGGCCATGTGCCTGTCGCTGGCCGCCTTCAACCCGCTGGCCGGTGCGCAACCCTCGGTGGGTGTGCGCATTGAAGACCCGCGGTGCGTGGGCAAGACCTTCCCCGACTACTTCGAGGCCCTGTTCGCGCTGTCGCATGCGCGCGCCGAATACATCCCCGTGATCGCCATCGACGGGCCGAGTTCATCGGGCAAGGGCACGCTGGCCGCGCGTGTGGCAGCCGCCCTGGGCTGGCATTACCTGGATTCGGGCGTGCTGTACCGTGCGGTGGGCGTGGCGGCACAGGCTCGGGGCCTGCTGCCGGCTGATGTGCAAGCCCCGATCGGTGACGACCTTCAACGCGATATCGCCACCCTGGCCGCCGCGCTGGACATCCGTTTCGCGGGCGACCGGGTGTGGATGGACGGCGTGGACCAGACCGACCTGGTGCGCCACGAGGCCTCGGGCGCCCTGGCTTCGCGGGTGTCGGCCCTGCCGGCGGTGCGCGCCGCGCTGCACCAACGGCAACTGAATTTCCGCACCGTGCCGGGCCTGGTGGCCGACGGCCGCGACATGGGCACGGTGGTGTTTCCGGACGCTGCGCTGAAGGTGTTCCTGACGGCCGATGCGGCCACCCGCGCCGAGCGCCGGCATAAGCAGTTGATTTCTAACGGGATTTCCGCTAATATCGACAGTCTTCGCTTGGATTTGGAAGCGCGCGACCTGCGGGACCGTACCCGCGCCGTGGCGCCCCTGAAGCCCGCCGAAGGCGCGGTGATGTTCGACAACTCCGGCACCAGCATCGAGGAATCGGTGCAGCAGGTGCTGCAGTGGTGGGAACACCGCAGGGCCTGAAAGGGCCTGAAACGCAAGCCACTGGCGGTCAGCCTGCACTCTGCAACGGGGTGCAGCGCCCCATCGGTGGTGGTCTACAACCTAACCGCAGCCCGCGTGCTGCAACACCCCGGCCGGCCTCGCGCCAGCCCCCTAGGAAACCTCATGTCCCAACTCCAAACTGCCACCACCGGCGGCGAATCCTTTGCCGCCCTGTTCGAAGAAAGCCTGCAAAAGCGCGACATGCGCTCGGGCGAAGTGATCTCTGCGGAAGTCGTGCGCATCGATCACAGCTTCGTGGTGGTCAACGCAGGCCTCAAGTCCGAGGCCTATGTACCCATTGAAGAATTCAAGAACGACCAGGGCGAAGTCGAAGTCCAGGTCGGCGACTACGTCTCGGTGGCCATCGATGCCTTCGAGAACGGCTACGGCGATACCATCCTGTCGCGCGACAAGGCCAAGCGTCTGGCTTCCTGGTTGTCGCTCGAAACCGCACTGGAGTCCGGCGACTTCGTCACCGGCACGGTCAGCGGCAAGGTCAAGGGCGGCCTGACGGTGCTGGTCAACGGCATCCGCGCCTTCCTGCCGGGTTCCCTGCTCGACACGCGCCCCGTGAAGGACTTGTCCCCGTACGAGGGCAAGACCATGGAATTCAAGGTCATCAAGCTCGACCGCAAGCGCAACAATGTGGTGCTCAGCCGCCGCGCCGTGGTGGAAGCCTCCATGGGTGAAGAGCGCGCCAAGCTGCTTGAAACCCTGAGCGAAGGCGCCATCGTGCAGGGCGTGGTCAAGAACATCACCGAGTACGGTGCGTTCGTGGACCTCGGCGGCATCGACGGCCTGCTGCACATCACCGACATGGCCTGGCGCCGTGTGCGTCACCCCTCCGAGGTGGTGACCGTGGGTCAGGAACTCACCGCCAAGGTTCTGAAGTTCGACAGCGAGAAGAACCGCGTCTCCCTGGGCCTGAAGCAACTGGGCGACGACCCCTGGATGGGTGTGGCGCGCCGCTACCCGGCCAACACCCGCCTGTTCGGCAAGGTCACGAACATCGCCGACTACGGCGCGTTCGTGGAAATCGAGCCGGGCATCGAAGGCCTGGTGCACGTTTCCGAAATGGACTGGACCAACAAGAACGTCAGCCCGGCCAAGGTGGTGGCCCTGGGCGACGAAGTGGAAGTCATGGTTCTGGAGATCGACGAAGACAAGCGCCGCATCTCCCTGGGCATGAAGCAGTGCAAGGCCAACCCCTGGGAAGAGTTCTCCACCACCGTCAAGCGTGGCGACAAGGTCAAGGGCCCGGTCAAGTCCATCACCGACTTCGGCGTGTTCGTGGGCCTGGCCCAGGGCATCGATGGCCTGGTGCACCTGTCCGACCTGTCCTGGCACGAGCCGGGCGAGGCCGCCGTGCGCAACTACAAGAAGGGCCAGGAAGTCGAAGCCATCGTGCTGGCCGTGGATGTCGAGCGCGAGCGCATTTCCCTGGGCATCAAGCAGTTGGATGGTGACCCGTTTGCCACCTTCACCACCATCAACGACCGCGGCGCCCTGGTGACCGGCAAGGTCAAGATGGTGGACGCCCGTGGTGCCGAGATCACCCTGGGTGATGATGTGACCGGCTACCTGCGCGCCTCGGAAATCTCACGCGACCGCGTGGAAGACGCCCGCAATGTGCTCAAGGAAGGCGACGAAGTCAATGTCATGATCATCAACATCGACCGCAAGGCGCGTTCGATCCAGTTGTCGATCAAGGCCAAGGACAGCGCCGACCAGCAAGAAGCCATGCAGCGCCTGTCGCAGAGCAACGAGCGCGAAGCCGCCGGCACCACCAGCCTGGGCGCCCTGCTGCGCGCCAAGCTGGACCAAGGCAACCAGGGCTGATCGCGGATTGCTGATCACAAGCCGAGGCTGATGCGATGGTGATGACGAGGTCGGAACTGGTGGCGGAGTTGGCTGAGCGATTCAGCCACCTCACGCAGAAGGACACCGACTTCGCCGTCAAGACCATCCTCGACGCGATGACCGAGGCCCTGGCCAAGGGTCACCGCGTCGAGATCCGCGGCTTCGGCAGTTTCTCCATCAACCGCCGGCCGCCGCGTGTGGGGCGCAATCCCCGCAACGGCGAGCAGGTGGTGGTTCCTGAAAAGCTCGTCCCCCATTTCAAGCCGGGCAAGGCCCTGCGCGAATCGGTGGATGCCGGCAAAGCGGCCACTGCGCCCTCGCCGTCTACCGCGCCCTCAGCAGCTTCAAACCCCGCGCGCTGAGTGCGACACTACAGCCTATGCGGCTGTTGACTTGGCTCCTTCGGGCCTTCATCTTCTTCACCCTCTTCGCCTTCGCGCTGAACAATCAGCAGGCGGTGACGGTGCGCTGGTTCTTCGGCCTCGACTGGCAGGCCCCCCTGGTGATCGTGGTCCTGCTGGCGTTCGGCCTGGGCTGCGCCGTGGGTGTGCTGGCCATGGTGCCGGCCTGGTGGCGCCAGCGACGGGCACTCAAGCCGTCTGCCGTGCCCCTCGCGCCTGCGGCCACCCTTCCGGATCAGCCCTGACCTCTCCTGAATCTCCATGACCGAATTCAGCCTGACCTGGCTCCTGCTGTTGCCCGCGCTGGGCTTTGCCGTGGGCTGGCTGGCTTCTCGGCTGGATTTGCGCCAGGTCAAGCGCGAGGAACGAGATTCACCGCGGGCCTACTACAAGGGCCTGAACCTGCTGCTCAATGAACAGCAGGACAAGGCCATCGACGCCTTCATCGAGGCGGTGCAGAATGACCCGGACACGACCGAGCTGCATTTCGCCTTGGGCAATCTGTTCCGCCGGCGGGGCGAATTCGAGCGTTCGGTGCGGGTGCACCAGCATTTGCTGTCGCGCGCCGACCTGAGCACCGCCGACCGAGACCGTGCGCAACACGCCTTGGCACAGGACTACGCCAAGGCAGGCCTCTTCGACCGCGCCGAAGCGGCATACCGCGTGCTGGAGGGCACTGCGTTTTCCACCGAGGCGCGGCGTGCACTGCTCGATTTGTACGAGCGCTCACGCGAATGGCCGCAGGCCCGCGAGGTGGCAGCCAAATTGGAGTCCGCCGGCGCGGGTTCGTATGCGGCGCGCATGGCGCATCACCTGTGTGAACAGGCCCATGAGTTGATGCACGGGCTGGGCCCCCATGCGCCGAGCCCATCTGAATCAGGCGCAGCCTTGCCCCACACCGGCGAACAGCAGGCCCTGGAGCTGCTGACGCAGGCCCAGGCCACCGCGCCGATGGCTGCGCGCCCGGTGGTGATGAAGGGCCAGTGGCAAGCGCGGCGCGGGTTGTGGAGCGACGCCTTGCGCACCTGGTCGGCTTTGCTGCGGCTTCCACAGGCGCCCCTGGCCCTGGTGGCGGAGGACATCGTGCAGGTGGTTGCAGCGCAGGAAGCCGCTGGCCAGCACGAAGGCTCAGGCGCCTTGCGGGACCAAGCCCTGGCCCTGCTGCACCAAGCCTACGAGGCAGAAAGCAGTTTGGTGGTGCTGCAGGCCATCAACGCACTGGCCCCCCAGGGTGCAGCCCAATCACTGACCCAGCACCTGGCGCGCCAGCCCAGCCTATCGGCCGCAGCGGCCGTGCTGAAACTGCCCGCCGAGCAGTGGCAGGCCCAAGGCCTGGGCCCTGTGCAGCAGGCGCTCGAGCGCAGCGCACGGCCGCTGCAGCGCTACCGGTGCGCGGCCTGTGGTTTCGAAGCGCAGCGCTATTTCTGGCAGTGCCCGGGTTGCTTGAGTTGGGACAGCTATCCGCCTCAGCGGATTGAAGAACTCTGAGCGCCGCTCGGGGCTGAAACTCGCAGACTTGGCCTGGCGTGATGGCCGCCGTCGGCAAGGTTTCGCGGGTATGCTGAACCCGATTCGATCAAGCCTGCCATTCAAGGCCTGCTGCCTGTGCCACGCACTGCACCGCGGTGGCCACTTCTTCGAACGCGGGCTGCTGCCCCTTGCCACCCAATGAAGCGCCCGGCGCGGGGCCGGTGATGCCGGTCAGGCCCGGTTCGTGGTCACAGTAGATGCCCACCACTGGTTTTCCCAGAGCCGCTGCCACATGCGAAAACCCGGTGTCCAGGCCCACGACGAGCGACGCGCCGGCCAGCAATTCGGCCGCTTCCTGAACCGTCAGAAAAGGGGGCACCCAGGCGCCGCAGGCCTGCGCGATGCGCTGCGCCATGACCTCTTCTTCACGGCTGCCCCACAGCACCACCGGGCTCAGCCCTTGAGCCCGCATGCGCTGCCCCAGGGCCTGCCAGTGCGGTTCGGGCCAGTGCTTTTCCGGGCGGCTGGCATTGGGGATGAGCACCGCATAGGGCGCGTGCAGTTCGGCGTGTTCGTACACCCGCACGCCCTGCAGCCCGAAATCGGGCGGGGGCAGATCGACATTGGCGCTACCCGAATGGTTCGAGAAGCCCAAGCCTTCCAGACATGAAGCGGCGAGCAACCTGCAGCGTTGTACGGCGTGCAGGCTGTAGGGCACCTCATGTCCATGCGTGTACAGCAAGCTGGCCAATGGCTCGCGGATGCTGCGCCGGTCGTAGCCGGCCACAGGTGCACCGGCACGGCGCGCCCACACGGCACTCTTGAGAAGCCCCTGCGCGTCGATCACGAGGTCGTAGCGGCGCGCGCGCAAGGTATCTTGCAGGGTGGCCATGGCGGCCCAGGTATCGCGCTGCAACAGATGACGCCGCCACTTGCGCCAGGGCAAGCGGTGCACCTGCGCCACATCGCGGTGCAGGCTGGGCAGTGCCGCGAAGGCCGGCTCCACCAGCCAGTCAATTTCTGCATCAGGCAACCGGCGGCGCAGGTCGCTGGCCATGGGCAGTGCGTGTACCACATCGCCCATGCT
>CAMCTE010000118.1 GCA_945878385.1 Azohydromonas lata NBRC 102462
TCTTCAGCCAGGGCCTGCGGGAAATACCCCTGACGCACGGCCAAGCCCTCGGCCTGTGCCGTGGCCGCCACGGCCGCGTCGGGCTCCAGCCCTGCGGCCTTCCATGCGGGCTCGGCCTCCTGGCTGGTCTGCACAAACCACCCATGCGCTGCTCCCACATCCAACAAGTTCACCTGCCCTGCTTGGCGGTGGCCCTTCATCAGCTTCAATACCCGCCGGAAATTGCTTTGGCGAATCGATTGCAGGGCTTCACGGCGCAAAGCCTCGTCCAGGGCCGGGGCTGCTGAAGAATCCAATCGAGCCTGTCCGTCTTGAATCTGAGGCAGCAAGCGTCCGCCCTCATAGCCACACCTGCCACAAACGGTGTGCCACGATTCAAGCCCCACGCGCATTTCGGCCCCGCAGCAGGGGCAGCCGCCGGCCTGTTGTCGCGCAACCTGCTTTTCAAAACCCACCCAGCCCCGCGGCGTTCGGGCCCAGTAGTGCCCAGGCTCCAGCAGGTGCCAGTCCTGCACGGTCAAGGGCTGCGCTGCCCCCCAACGCACCCATGCCGGGTCACCCGAAGGCGCCGGCGACAAGGCACTCACCGGACCCAGAAAACGGGCGGCCTCTTGGGCATCCACCAGGGTACTCATGGGCAGCCTCATGCCGTCCGCGGCCCCCGCCAAGCCGGTTCCGCGCGGTCTCCTCCATCGGGGCATCGCCCCCAGCCGCCCCATAGTCTCCACACCCGGCCACAGGCCCCGCAATGCGCGGTACCACGCGGCCTGCCGCAGCAGGAACACCGCCTGTCCCGCATCCATCAAAGGTGCCTTATGTGCCTGATGTCGCCAACTGTGCACCGCATCCACCTGCGGCAATACCGCCAGCTTCCACCCTGCTGCACGCAAGCGCTGGCTCAGGTCCGCATCCTCAAAGTACATGAAGTACGACGGGTCAAACAGCCCCCCGGCCTGCTCAACGGCCTCGCGCCGCACCAGCAACACAGCGCCAGCCAGCATGTCCACGAACACCGGCGCAGGCCCGGCCATCTCGCGGCGTGTCGATTCCAACTGCGCATCGGCCCAGGCGTGAGGTGCGCGCCGGGATTTCACCGCCCGGGCCATTCTTGCGCGGGGGTGCTGCGCGGTGGGGCAGGGCAGCACCCAGCCCCCGGGCGCATCCCACCAGGTGCGCGGGCTGGCCGCCCCCACATCGGGCCGGGCATCCAGCGCCTTGGCCAACTGCACCACCGCTTGGGGCTCGATCAACGCATCCGGGTTCAGCAGCAAGCCGTAGCGGGCCGTGCTCTGCGCCCAGGCCGCATTGCAGGCCGCGCCGAACCCCACATTGCGCGGCATCACCTGAAGCCGAATGTCCGTCCGCCCTTCGAACGCTGCGCCCAGCGCTAGCGCCTCGCGTGGGTCTTCCGAGTTGTCCACCACATGAATCGCGCCGTGCGGCCAGCGCCCATCAGTGCCTTGCAGCGCACGCACCGCTCCCACCACCGCGTGGGCCGACCGGTAGTTCACCAACACCACATCCACCCAACCGGTGCGCGTCACGGCTGGCCCCCATCGTTGCGCGGCAGGTTGGGCAGCATGTCCATGGCCCACCAACGGCCGGGTTCGGCCTCAATGGCATCACCCAGGAACCGGTACAGGCGCGTCAATGTGGCGGGGTCCTCCACCGGGCCGGCATCACACCAGCGCAGCTCATAACGACAGCCGCCCAGATGGCGGCACACGAAGGCCGCCATCGGCGCGCCAGAGCGCTGTGCCAACCGCAGCGCCCCACCCGCCATGCGGCGTGGCCCTCCGAGGAAGTCCACCACCATGGCCGCGCCTCCTTCCAGCACCGGCGCGTCGGCCAGCACCACTAAGGCCTCACGCCGCTGCAGCATGCGGTAGAAAGGCCGCAGCCCATCTTCCATGTTCACCACATGTCCACCATTCAGCGCTTGCTCCAGTGCGCGGTACTTGGCATGGAAGTGTGCTGACACCGCAGGCTCTACCCGCGGGTCATTCGGCACGGCCGAGGCCATCGCATTGACGGTGCAGCCGCTGGCCTGCGCCGCGAAGGCAATGCCCAGGTAGAAGCTGTCGAAGTGCGGCGTCAGCAGCACCAAACCGCGCTCACGCGCTGCCGCCAACATGCGTTGCGGCGCATCGGGCGGGTCGAAGCGGCAGTCCAGTTCCGCCCAGCGCCGGCGGTGCATCAGCCAGGCTTCAAACTCATCGCGCGCCTCGGTGCGAAAGCGTTCGGCCACGCACGCGCTTGCGCTGCCATGACGCTGCGCGCCCAGCAATTCCTTGGCTGCGACCAAACTCAATCGTCGGATATGCCGCGTTTTCAGTGCCACCGACCGCCAGTCGCGGCCGCTCCAGGCATTGAGCTGGCCGCGCCAAGCAGCCAGGCCGTAGGCCAGCCACAAGGGCAGCGCTGCCAAGCCGGGCAGCATGTGCGCATAGTCCAGCCGGTGCAACCGGCGTACCCAGCGCCACCAGGCCCCATCGCGCGGGTCCGCAGTGGCCCCATCGTTCTCATGTTCCTCAGCTTGGCTCATCGTCCAAGGGCTGGAAGTGTTGGTGGATGAAGGCGCGCACATCGCCTGGCCTGCGAATTTCGAAGCATGGTGTGAACACCGGCAAGTGGGCCGCCCACTTGTGCTCGAAGGCATCCGCACTGCGGGCGATCCGCTCCAGCACCCTGCGTGGCGCAACGCCTGAACGCGGCGTGGAAGAGGCATGCATCACCGGTGCGTGCACCACCGCGGCCTGCAAGCCGCGCTCCTGGGCCTGCAGGCACAGGTCGGTTGCATAAAAGTCGAAACCCAATGCCGCGTCAAACAAGAGGCCACTGTCCGCGCGCACGGCCACCAGCAGCTCATCCAGGCTGCTGGCCAAGCAGGGCAGGGCGGTGGGCTCCTTCAGCGCTGTGCCTCGGTCGTCAATGTCGCCGGCCCTCACGGCCTGCTCGCCCCATCCCGTCAGGCCATACACACCGGCCACTGCCAACGCCGGCCACTGGCGCTGTGCTTCCACCAAGCCCTGCCCAAACTGCCACGCCCAATCGCCAGGCAAGCGCACATCCTGGTGCACCCACACCACCCAGGCCACGGCCTCACCGGCGCGCGATCGGTGTGAACCGTCCCCCGAGGCAGCGCCATGCACATCCAGCCCACTCAGCCGCAGAAGGGCTGGGTTGGCTGCATCGGCTGCGCTGCGTGCCCCGTGCACGATGTGGACAGCTGCCACCGGCCACCGCGGTTGTGCCAATGCTTCGGAAGACAACAGTTCCCGGTGCAGCACCGCCTTGTCGCTCACCGCACACACCAGGTGCAGCGCCACCGAAGCGGCCTCACCGTTGGTCGGCTCAATTGCATGCGTCATGTCGCCAGCCGCTCAAAGAAAGTCCGTGTCACCGGCCATCATCCACCAGGGGTGGCGCGTCACTTCGCGTGCATCATGGCGCCCGGCCACTGGTATTCCCAACCGGGCCACTTCGGAAGCGGCTGCCGGTGAGGTCCCCTTCAAGCGTGCCCAGGGCGCATCGGTGAACCAACCTTGCAGTTCCGTGGCACCCGCCGACAAAGCCCAATCCAGGCCCTGCGCCCAGGCCACGCCCAGCATTTCAGCAGGCCCAATCCAGTCCAGCCACATCGCGCGCCTGGGTTCATCCCGGTGCGCGTCGGCCTGGTCAACAGCTTGCGGTGCCATGCGAATCACCGCTACACCCACCGGCGCGGCCAGCCGCGCGGGCCTCAAGCCCAAGAACACCACGCGCCCTTGCCCTGGCACCACCGGCGCGCGGCGGTAACGCCAATCCAATACGGCCCAGCCCCGGTCGCCCACCACATGGTCGGTCAGGTCGGCGCGCATCCGGCGCCATCCATGCTGCGCCGCTTCAAGCGCCGCTTCGGGCCCCAGCACCTCCAGCTCCAAAGCGCCGGTCTGGCGGCGGTGCGTGCGCATCAAGGCCTGGGCTTGCGGCCGCGCCTGCGCGGTCCACGCCGCGGCGGTCACGGCGCCTCCATCCCTCAGCAGTCCCAGCATCACTGCCAATTTCAAATGCCGGTGGCTTGGAAATCCGTAACCCACCTCGAAGGGCGCGGAATGCACACAGGCACCGCTTGTGGCCGTCGGCTCGCACTCGCCCAAGGCTGCCGCATACAAGGCTGTCGATACCCGGGCGAACGCTCCGCCGCGCCGTCCTGCCTGGCGCCAGGCTGCGCGCACCATTACATCGGTGATCTGCAAGCCGCGCGTGGAGCGCCCCGCCCACCACAGCCGGCGCGGCACGCCGCCGCAAAAGGCGGCCAGCGCGTCTTCCTGCCACAGGCCCGCTCCCACACCCAGGCCATCGCCATATTTCCAGCGTACCCAGGCTTCATCCACTTGCGACCCAAACACCTCCCGATGGGCAGCCACCAAGCCATGGCTCCAGTCCCTCCAAGGGGAAGTCTGCGCGTCACCCAGCCCAACGCCCAGGCGCTGCAGCATCAAACCGTCCTGTGTGCAGTCGGTCAACATCACAGCCAATGCCGCGGAAGGCTCACCAAGCCCTGCAGCGGGCCGTCCTGCTGCACTTCCAGCGTGGCTGCCTGCAAAGCCTGATCGTAGGGGTGCAGGCCGTCCTCTGACAGCAGAAATGCCGTCACCGAATAGCGCCCTTTGAGCAGCGGCAATTTCGTCAACACCATCTGGGCATGCCCGCTGCCGTCAAGCTCGCGGTGCACCGTGGCCCCATCCACCAGGGAAAGCGCACTGCTCACCGTCAGCCCGTTTTCATCTGAAATGCCCAAGGCCACCGCCGGCGTGGGCAGAGCCGGGTCGCTCGCGAAGCGCCAGGTCACCCGCACATCATCCACGCCGCTTCGCACCTGAACCGGTCCGCCCGTTGGCTGACCCGCCACCGAAACCGAAAACCCGGTCAGTCGCGCCGTTCCGGCCGCAGCCGTGGCCTTGGCCACCTCAACGCAGGCCTGGCCGCCCAACAACGCACCCCCACCCGCGTCTCCCCAACCCGGCCGGTCCAAACCATTGAGGTGCCCCTGGTAGGCCCCGCAAACCTGCGAAGCGGTACCCGTCATCCGCACTGCACCGGCCTCCAACCACACCGCCCGTTCGCACAAGGCCTCCACCTGGTACAGCGAATGCGAGCAAAACAGGATCGTCGCGCCGCGCGCCTTGAGCTGCATGATGCGATCAAAGCTCTTGCGCGCAAAGGCCCCATCCCCCACCGACAGCGCCTCGTCGATGATCAGAATGTCCGGCTCCACCGAAGTGGCCACCGCAAACGCCAATCGCATGAACATGCCTGAGCTGTAGGTGCGCACCGGCCGGTCGGCAAACTCACCAATATCCGCAAACGCCAGCATGGCCTGCAGCCGGTCCTGCGCCTCGGCCCGGCTCAGGCCCAACAAGGCTGCATTCAACAGGGCGTTCTCGCGGCCGGTGAACTGCGGATTGAAGCCCGCGCCCAGTTCCAGCAACGCCGCCACGCGTCCGCGCACCACCACCGTGCCGGTCGTGGGCGTCAGGGTGCCGCACAACAGTTGCAGCAGGGTCGATTTGCCCGCGCCGTTGCGTCCCAGCACGCCCAGCACTTCGCCGCGCTGCACTTGCAGGTCCACGCCCTGTAAGGCCCAATGCTGCCGGGCAGAAGAGCGACCTGTGAGCTGGTGCATCAGCCGTTGCCAGGGCGACTCGGCCATCAGGTAGGCCTTGCCCAAGTCGTGGCACTCGATGGCGGCGTCAGACGACATCGGCAAACCCCGCACGCACCCTTTGGAACAGCGCCGCACCCACTGCGGCCACGCCCAGCCCAACCGCCAAGGCCGCCAACAGCACCAGCCCGTCCGGCGCCTGGCCCATCACCACCACGGCCCGCGTCTGCTCCATCACCACCGCCAGCGGGCTCCAGCTCAGTGCATCCCGCAGCCCTGTGGGCAGGGTGCGCAGTTCATAAAACACCGGTGACAGGAACAACAGCGCACCCAGCGCCGGCGCCACCAACTGCGCCACATCCTTCACATAGGTTCCCACTGCCGCCAGCACCCACATCAGCCCCAGGCCCAAAGGCCACAGCGGCAGCCACACCAGCGGCAACCACAGCACGGTGACCGGTAGCGAACCCATGGCCAGGCCTTGCACCGCCAGCGTCACGGCCAGCCCAGCCCCCAGCGGCACCAGCGCGGCCACTGCCACCACCCAGGGCAGCACCTCCAGCGGGAACACCACCTTCTTCACCAGGTGCGGCACATCGCCCACCAGGCGTGGTCCCCGCGCCACGCATTCGGCCAACCAGTTGAAGGGCAGCAGGGCGCACATCAGTCGCACGGCAAAGTCCACATCGCCCACCCAGCCCGAAGCCGCATCGGCCGCGGGGCCCGCGCCGCCCCATCGCACGCCCATCGCGTGCCGCAGCACCAGCGTGTACACCGCCACCATCAGCAGCGGCGCCAGCACCAGCCAGGCCCAGCCCAGCCACTGGCCGCGAAAGCGCTCGGTCACATCGCGCCCAGCCAGTTGGCGCACCAGCCCCGCGTGGCGCATCGGCCAACAGGCGGCCCACAGGTCGGCCATCAAAGCCGACAGTGCAGCGCGCCGGTGTTGCAAGGGGGGGTTCATGTCTGCCATCGCTCAAGCCTTGGGCGGCTCCTGCCGGCCGTCGGCAATGTCCTGCAGCATGCGCGCATTCAGCACCCGCAGTTCGTCGCCTTCGCGCAGCAACACGCCGTGGGTGAACAGCACCTGAAAGGCGCGCGTCACCGTCTCGCGGCTGGCATTGATCATGATGGCCAACTCCTGGTGCGTCGGCACCTGGGGAATCGACAAGGGCCCCGCCGCCGCGCTGGCCTGTTGCGCCAACTGCATGATCAGCACACACAATCGTTGGAAGGGATTGGGCAGGCCCAGCAGCGTGCGCTGGGCCGTCACCGCGCGCAAGCGCGTGGCCAGCCGCAGCATCACATGGCGGCTGAGGTCGGGAAAGCGGAAGATCAGGTCGCGCGCGGCCTGCGCCTCCAGCAGCGCCACCGTGCTGGTGGAGGCGGCCACCACAAACTCCGAGGCCGGCTGGGCATCAATCACGCTGAGCTCGCTGAAGAAGTCGCCCGGGTCCACGAAATACAAGCCGACACTCCGCCCGTCCACCGTGAAGTCGACGCCCTGAAGCCTCCCACTGACCAGGAACCCCAGTTCCGTGGCCGGCGCATCTTTGGTCGCCACCACGGCGCGGCGCGCCACCTCCTTCAACTGCATGCGGGCCGAAAGGTCCTCCAGCACATCCCGCGGCAAGGACCGAAGCAGGCCGAACTGGCCCAGGATCTGCTGAGAAACTGGCATGCGCAAGAAGTGTAGCGGCCCCCTCGTGTGACCCGGCGCACATGCACAGCCGGTGCTCCGGTGCCACAATCAATCGACTATGGACACTTGGGCCCCCCTCCGCTCTGCAGCCAGCGCCCTCGTGGTGGCCGCATCGCTTGCCGCCCCGGCCGTGGTTTCCGTTGCCCATGCCCGCACCACCGCCGGCAATGGCGTGTCCGGCGGTGCGCCGGGCGTAGTGGGTGCCGATGGCGCGGTGGGTCAAGTGTCCCTTCTGGTCGGCCAGGCACGGGTGTTGTCTCCTGCTGGCAGTTGGCGCGCACTGGAACGTGGCGCCGCCGTCCGCGTGGGCGACCGCATCGAAACCCAGGCCGGTGGCCATGTCCACCTGCAGTTCGTTGACGGTGGCCGCATGAGCGTGCGCCCCTCCAGCCGCTTGGTCATCGAAGACTACAGCGCCCCCGACCCTGCGCGTGCCGGCACCGGCGCCATTCGGTTCCAGCTGGAAGAAGGCGTGGTGCGCAGCATCACCGGCCGTTGGGGTGAAGCCGCGCGCGACCGTTTCCGTCTGAACACGCCCCTGGCCGCCATCGGCGTCAAGGGCACCGATTTCGCGGTTCGCTCGCAGGCCGAAACCACGGCCGCCTCCGTTTACACCGGCGCCATCGTCGTGGCCAACCGGGGTGCGGGCTGCGCCGCGGCTGTGGGCCCCTGCAGCAACGGCACGGAAACCTTGCTCACCGCCGGCATGCGCGGCCAGATGGTCGAACTCAGCAAGAACCAGCCCGCACCACAATTGGTGCCGGCCGTTGACCTTTTGGCCCAAAGCGCCCGCAGCGCCCTGCCGCTGATGGCCCGCAGTGCCGGAGAACCGGCCGCTACCGTCGCCACCAACACCACGGCCGCCACGCCCAGTTCAACCCCGGCCGCCGACGCCGCCAAGCCGGTCACCGGCTCCGAGCGCCCGGCCCTCATCGAATCCATCGCCGCCAGCGTGGCCAAGCAGGCCGTGGCCGCCCCGGTCATAGAAGGCATGGTTTGGCTGCGCCCGCGCGCCACCGCCCCGGCCGGCGA
>CAMCTE010000119.1 GCA_945878385.1 Azohydromonas lata NBRC 102462
TGCCCACCAACGCGGCCAGCAGCGTGGACGACAGCACCAGCACCGCGTGTTCGGCCGCCAGGCGGGGCAGGTCGGGCGCGAACAGGCGGCCCCAGAAGGCGCCCCAGGTGCGTGCTGCGGCGGGAGCCGCCCCTGCAGCCGTGTCGGCCCCTGCAGCGCCTGCAGCCCCCGCAGCAGTTACCGCCGCACCTTGGGCTTTTTTATTGGGTGCTACGCCCGTGCGTCCGATGGCGTCCAGGGCCGCACGCGCCACCGCCTCAAAGGTTTCGCCGGCCTCGGCCCGGCCATTGAGCTTGGACATCGCGGCCTCATCCAGGCGGCCTTCCAGCATCCGCAGCGGCGCTTCATCCAGCGTGGCGCGCATCAGCAGCACCGCGTCGTAGCGCGGGAAGGCGCCACGGTCGTCGGCCAACAGCACCAGGCCCAGCCGGTCCACCGCGGCATCGGTGGAATAGGCGTCCACCAGGTCCACTTCCCCGCGCGCCAGCGCTGCATAGGCCAAGCCGTGGTCCAGGCCACGCCCCGGTGTGAGCTGCAGCCCATATCGTTCGCGCAGCGCCGGCCAGCCGTCCCCTCGCGTGGTGAATTCCGCCGTGAAGCCGCTGCGCAGGGCCTGCTGCCGTGCGGCCGGCAGGGCAGCCAGGTCGCTGAGTGAGCGCAGGCCCAGTGCCGCAGCGCGGTCGGCCCGCATGGCCACTGCGTAGGTGTTGTTGAAGCCCAGGGGCACCGCCGCCTTCAGCCCGCGCGGGGCCAGCCACTCATTGAGTTGGGCCAGCGTGGCCTGCTGCTCGGGTCGCTTCAGAATTTCGCGCAGGATGGTGCCGGTGTATTCCGCATACACATCGATACGGCCACTGCTCAGGGCCTGCTCCACGATGGCGGTATTGCCCAGCCCCTGCCGGTGCTCGGCCGCCAGGCCCGCCTGGGCAAGCCGCAGGCGCAGCAATTCGCCCAGGATGTAGCTTTCTGTGAATCGCTTGGAGCCCACCGCAATGGGCGCCCCGTTTGAAGATCCGGCAGGCGCCGTGGCGAATGCCGGTGAGCACAGAAGCGCCCAGCTCACCGCCAGGGCCCACAACGCGACCGCTATCCGGGCGTACCGCCGCCCAAGTCCCAACCTGTTCACCATCAGGCCATTGTCCACATCTGGCCAACGCTGCCATCGGCCCGCCGCTACCATCTTGGGCATGAACACCATCGCCTCACGCCGCCCCCGCGGGCCCGTGGCCGCCCTCGCGGTCCTCATCCCCGCCCTGATGGCCGGCCACCTTCCCCTTGCAGCGGCGCAGCCCGAAGCCCGCACGCCTACTTTTTCCAAGGACATCGTGGCCGCCACAGCCGCGCCTGCGGTGGCGGTGCAGGCCACTGCCCTGGTGCGGGGCCTGAAGAACCCCTGGTCCCTGGCCTGGTTGCCCAATGGCGACATGCTGGTGACCGAGCGCGGCGGCACCCTGCGCCGCATCAGCGCCGACTTCAAGCTCGACCCCAAGCCCATTGAGGGCGTGCCCACGGTCAAGGTGGCGGGGCAAGCGGGCCTGTTCGATGTGGTGCCGCACCCGCAGTACGCCAGCAATGGTTGGCTGTATCTGGCCTACGCCGAGCCCTCACCCACGGACGATGGCGAATACGGCACCGCGCTGATGCGCGCGCGGTTGAAGGACGGGCGTTTGGTGGACCAGGAGAGGCTGTTCGCCATGTCGCCCAAGTCCCGCCGGGGCTTTCACCTGGGCGGGCGCATCGTGTTCGACGGCAAGGGCTATCTGTATCTCACGCTGGGCGACCGCGGAGAAATGCAGCGCGCGCAAGCCCCGCGCGACCACGCCGGCGCGGTGATTCGCCTGCACGACGATGGCCGCGTGCCGGCCGACAACCCCCATGCGAAGGACCCCAAGCAGTTGCCCGAGGTGTTCAGCCGCGGCAACCGCAACATGCAGG
This sequence comes from Azohydromonas lata NBRC 102462, assembly GCA_945878385.1. Classification (GTDB taxonomy): domain Bacteria; phylum Pseudomonadota; class Gammaproteobacteria; order Burkholderiales; family Burkholderiaceae_C; genus RFTU01. Next base: position 1,936 of record CAMCTE010000119.1, read on the forward strand.
GCGCTGCGCTTCACCCCACCACGGGCGAACTTTGGACGCATGAGCACGGCCCGCAGGGTGGCGATGAACTCAACATCATCCGCGCCGGCCGCAACTACGGATGGCCCACCATCACCTATGGCGCCAACTATGTGACCGGCACCAAGATCGGCGAGGGCACGGCGCGCCAAGGCCTGGAGCAGCCCCTGCATGTGTGGACCCCCTCCATCGGCGTGTCGGGCATGGCCTTCTACAACGCCGAGGCCATTGCGCCGTGGAAGGGCAGCCTGTTGCTGGGTGGCTTGAGCGGGCAAAGCCTGGTGCGCCTGGTGTTGGACGGCGAACGCGTGCAGCGCGAAGAGCGTTTGCTGTTCGGTGAAGTGGGCCGTGTGCGCGAGGTGCGCGTAGGCCCAGACGGGCTGGTGTACCTGCTCAACGATTCGCCGGATGGCGCTCTGTGGCGCGTACAGCCACGCTGATAAACACTTCGGAAAAACCGAAGTTTCATTCCATTTAGGGCTGTTTTATCCGAAGTGAAGAAACCCGCACACTGCGGGTTTCGGCGCCTTTGCGCGCCGTATTCACTACTGATCGGACACATCCATGGAATCCATAGCGCCCACCTGGCTCTGGGCTTTTTTCATCATCTCGGTGCTGGTCGCGCTGTTCATCGACTTCGTGGTGCTCAAGAAGCAGGGCGCCCATGAGGTCTCCGTCAAGGAGGCGCTGAATTGGTCGGTGGTGTGGGTGCTGCTGTCCTTCGCCTTCAACGGCCTGTTCTGGTGGGCCGTCTACCAAGACCACGGCATGGCCGTGGCCAATACCCGCAGCATGGAGTTCCTCACCGGCTACCTCATCGAGAAGAGCCTGGCGGTGGACAACATCTTCGTGTTCCTGATGATCTTCACCTACTTCGCGGTGCCGCCGGCCTTCCAGAAGCGGGTGCTGATGATCGGCATCATCGGCGCCATCGTGTTGCGCACGGTGATGATCCTGGTGGGCTCGTGGATGATCAGCGAGTTCCACTGGGTGCTGTATGTCTTCGGCGCCTTCCTGCTGCTCACGGGCATCAAGATGTGGTGGGCCGCCGGGCAGGAACCCGACCTGGAGAGCAACCCCGCGCTGAAGCTGCTGCGCCGCGTGACGCCGGTGAGCAAGGAATTCGACGGTGAGAAGTTCTTCACCTTCGAAAACGGCAAGCGTGTGGCCACACCGCTGTTCCTGGTGATCGCCCTGGTGGGCCTGACGGATGTGATCTTCGCGGTGGACAGCATTCCGGCCATCTTCGCCATCACCACCGACCCCTTCATCGTGCTCACCTCCAACATCTTCGCCATCCTGGGCCTGCGGGCGATGTACTTCCTGTTGGCGGCGGTGGCGGCCAAGTTCCATCTGTTGAGCTATGGCCTGGCGGTGATCCTGGCTTTCATCGGCACCAAGATGCTGCTGATCGATGTGGTGAAGATTCCGGTGCTGGTGTCCCTGGGCGTGGTGGTGGGCATCTTGGCCATCACGATGGTGGCCAGCCTGAAGACGGCGCCCAAGTTGCCGGCGCGCAGCCAGGGCTGATGCCGCCTGCAGCCGCCTCGGGCCGGCCCGGGCCTTGGGTTGGTGCCTAGGCCGGCAGGGCCAGTGGCAGGTTCACCAAGAGGTTCTGGGGTTTGAGCCGCACCTGCCCATCGGCGGTGCGGCACAAGCCCAGGTACACGGGGCGGCCTGCCATTTCCGGCAGTGCCTGGGTGGCTTCGTTGAACCGCAGCGCAAACAGGCTGATCAGGCGGGCACGCCGGTCGGTGTCCACCTCGTGGCCTTCGTAGAGGTCGTTGAGCAGTGCGGTGGCGTCTGCATCCAACCCCACATGCCATCGCCAATGCTCGTCGTCAATGCGCGACAGCGGCGTGATCTGCACTTCCACACCGATGAGGTGCTGCACCCAGCGCTGCAGCACCCGGCACAGGGCGCCCAGCCCCGATTCGGCGCGTGCCATGGTGAACTGCAGGCCATGCCCCAGGTCTTGCTGCATCTCGTGCCGCAGGTCCAGCAGGAAGTCGTGTTCGCGCGGGCCCTGAGCGGCCCGCCAGTAGTCCGCCCCGTTCTCGCGGGTGAGTACCTTCATCTGTGCCGCGCGGATGGGCGCCTGGGCCTGGGCCAGCAGGCGCCCGATTTCACCGAAGCCGCCGGTTTCGTTGAGCAGGTCCAGGGTCTGCACGTCACCGGCCAGCGGCACGCTGTCCACGGTGGTCACGCGCTGTGGGCGGAAAAGCAGTTCGCCTGCGCGCGCCTCCAAGGCGTCGCCCACATCGCGCAGGATGTGGCGCACGATGGCTTGCGTCATGGCCTGCATGAAGGGCGGCGCCAAGTTCACACGCGCGCTGCGCACTTGCTGCAGGTAGCAGGCTTCCAGGGTGCCGGCTGCCAGCAGGGCATCGCGAAACGCCACGAACGCGCGGTAGTTGTCGGCAGCATCCGCATCGGCCAAGGTCTGCAGCCGGGGCTCCGCCACAGGCATCAGCGGGTCTTCGACCAGTGCATGGTGCAGGCGTCGTTCGGCCGCACAGGATTCCCGCACCAGGGCCAGTTCAGGCCCGTCCAGAAACCGTGCCAGCCAAGCTGGCGTGGGCTGCAGCCGCCCGTGTTCGTTGATGTGCAGCCGGTCCCAACCGGCCGAGGGCCAGAAATTGCTCATGCGCCGCAGTGTAGGCAGCCGCGCTCAGAATTCGGTGTGTCAGGTTTTGGGTGGTGGGTCCGACTCGGGTGCGGCGGGAATGGAAGGGACGGTGAGGTCGGTGGCGGGCAGGGCAGTTGCGCCGGGCTGCGCGGCCGGCGCGCCTGAATCTTCCGGTGCGATGGGCAGGCGAACCAGAATGGCCGTGCCTTCGCCGGGTTGCGATTCGATCTTGAGGCTGCCGCGCAAGGCCTGCACCCGCTCGAGCATGCCGCGCAGGCCTTGGCTTTCCGGGGTTTCGCTGCTCAGCACCTCAAAGCCTACGCCGTCATCCACGATCTCCAGTTCGGCCGCATCCGGCGCACGAAGGTCCAGCGTCACATGCACCACCGAGGCCAGCGCATGCTTGCGCACATTGTTCAGGGCCTCCTGCGTCACCCGGTACAGCGCCGTGGCCACTGGCTTGGGCAGGTGCTCGGCCCGTTCCTCGGCCATCAACTGCAGGTCGATGTTCAGGCCGTGGGATTCGCGCATGCGCTGGGCCAATAGGCGCAGGCCCTCGGCCACCCCGAAATCGTCCAGCACCGGCGGGCGCAGGTCGTTGACCAGTTGCCGTGTGGCGGCGATCGTGTCGTCGATGCGCTGCAGAACGGCGCTGGATGCCTCGCGCCCCGGTATGTCGGCATGAGGCTGCTGGCGCTGCATCCGGGCCACATCGTTGCGCAGCAAAGCCAGGCGCTGTTGCAGGTCGTCGTGCAGTTCCAGGCCTATGCGCTGCCGCTCCCGTTCCTGGGCTTGCGTCCGCTCATGCTGGAGGTTCAGAATTTGTTGCCTCACTTGCCGCACTTCGTCGATCTCTTCGCCCGCCAGTGGTTCGCTTCCTGTATGGGTGAGCGAGGCCAGCGCGCGGGTCAGGCGTCTGCTGGCCAGCCGGCCGGCCCAGTAAGCCAGGGCCACCGTCACACCCAGCGTGAAGAGCAGAAGGCCCGCCTGGCGTTTGGGGCTGTCCAGCAAGGTAGCGGCAGGCGCATGGAGCACCACCGTCCACGGCCCCTGCGCCAGAGAGACTTGAACCTTGCGGTCGTCTGCGGCGAGACCCTGCGCCACCAACGCCTCGGTGCTGCTGCCGCCTGTGTGGGCGGCTGTGCGCCCGGTGCCGTCCTTGATGGTCAACGACCACGTCGGTGGCAAATTGAATTGTTCGATCCGCCTTTGAAGCTCCGCGGTTTCGATGGTGGTCATCAAGCCGAATCGCTCACCGGACCTCATCACCATCGGCACTGCGATGGCCACCAGTTCGGTCTTGGCCAGAGGGCCTATGAAAATGTCGCCCAATACTTCGGACCCGGAGGCCATGGCACTGGCCATGGCGGCATGGCCGGGGTAGAAGGTTGTGTTCGGCAGGGCCTGGCCTTCGGGGACGCGCGTGTTCACCAGCATGGCCCCGCTGACCGATCCGATCACCACATGGGTGCCTTGCACCACCAGATAGTGCTGCGCCAGGGAGCGTGCCTTCGTGGCGTTGAACCGACCCAAGGAATCGGATGCTTGGTCGCTCATGGTGCGCGCCAGCAACTCCAAGCCGGTCAACCGCACCTCGAAAATCTGGTCTATGGCGCGCGCCACCGTCCGCGCCAGGGACTGCTCCACCAGGCTTCGCCGCTCTTCGACGGTGCGCACTTGTGTGGCAACCAACACGAAGCCCAAAACCACCAGGGGCATCATGCACAGCCAAATCAACCGTTCAAAAAAACGGTGCAGGGTCATGATGAAAAGTTTCGTTTAACGATGAAATTCTACTTCTCATGCAAGCCGATGCGAATGGGAGTCTCACTGAAGGTAGGCTTGTGAGTCTGAACGCGTCCTGTGTGCGCGGTTTTGATCCTGCGCAGGTGTGCGGGTTCCCTGTTGTTTTTGCGCTGCATCCATCGCCGACACCTCGGCGTATCGAAGCGTCAGCCTCCACCCACGATGCCCGACATGATTTCCAAATTCACCACCCGAGTGCGGGCCGGCGCCGTGGCCCTGACCACCTGGGGAATTGCTGCCGCACCGGCCTGGGCCAACCACCAACAGGTGGTGATCAACCGCCACTACGACAATGCCGTGGGTACAAGTGATGCCGCCTCTCAGGGAGTGATTGAAGCGGGCCTGCTGCGCAGCCGCCCGGCCCTGCGGCCCGGCGAGGTGTTGGAATTCGTGCCCGGTGTGATCGTGACCCAGCACACGGGGGACGGCAAGGCCAACCAGTACTTCTTGCGCGGCTTCAACCTGGACCACGGCACCGATTTCGCCACTTCGGTCAATGGCATGCCCACCAACATGTCCTCGCATGCACACGGGCAGGGCTATGCCGATCTGAACTTCCTGATTCCCGAAATGGTGCAGCGGGTGGAGTACCGCAAGGGCCCGTACTACGCCAAGGGCGGAGACTTCTCATTGGCCGGTGCAGCCGACATAGCCTACCGCACCAGTTTCGACAGGCCCTTTCTGGATTTGGGCATCGGCCAGCGCGGTTTCAGGCGCAGTGTGGCCGGTGGCTCCACCACGGTGGGCGCCGGCCTGACGCTGGTGGGCGCCATCGAAGCCATGGGGCATGACGGCCCCTGGGTGGTGCCGCAGGGCCTCAAGCGCCACAACGGCGTGATCACCTTGAGCGGTGTGGGCGACGATACCGCCTGGCAGCTCAGCCTGATGGGCTACGACGCGAAGTGGACCGCCACCGACCAAGTACCCGAGCGCCTGCTGAACACGCCAGGTTTCAACCGGTTCGGTACCCTGGACTCCACGGCCGGTGGCGACACCAGCCGCCACAGCGTGTCGGGCCAGTGGTCGCGCAACGATGGGCAAGGGGGCGTGTTGCGCGCGCAGGCCTACCTGATGCGCTACGACCTGGACCTGTATTCGAATTTCACCTACGCGCTGGAGCGGCCCAAGGACGGCGATCAGTTCCGCCAGCAGGACCAGCGCACCGTGGCAGGCGGCAGCCTCAGTTATGCCCTGAGCCACGGCTTGATGGACCGCATCGCCCGCACCGAGTTGGGATTGCAACTGCGCCACGACGACGCCCGGGTGGCCCTGTACGACACCGTGGTGCGGCGCATCACGAATGTGGTGCGCCAAGACGACATACGCCAGACCCTTGTGGGCCTGTACGCGCAGACGGTGGTGGAGTGGACGCCCATGGTGCGCACGGTGACGGGCCTGCGCGCCGACCAGCTTCAGGCCAGGGTGGACGCGCTGAGCCTGGCGCAGAATTCGGGCTCGGCTTCGGGCACGCAGATCTCACCGAAGTTGTCGGTGGTGATTGGGCCCTGGCGCAAGAGTGAGTGGTTCATCAACGCAGGCACGGGCTATCACAGCAACGACGCACGCGGCGGCACCATTCGCGTGGACCCACGCAGCAAAGAACCGGTGCCGCGCGTGCCGCTGTTGGTGGCCGGGCGCGGGGCCGAAGTGGGTTTCCGCACGGAGGCCATCCCAGGCCTGCAGAGTTCCTTGTCTTGGTGGGGGCTGCGCCTGGATTCGGAACTGGTCTATGTGGGCGATGCGGGCGCTACCGAACCCAGCCCATCGAGCCGCCGCCGCGGGGTGGAGTTCAGCAACCGCTACACGCCGGTGAAGTGGCTGCTCATCGACGCCGACTTGTCATGGTCCCATGGGCGATTTGCCAACGGTGAGCGCATTCCGAATGCAGTGAACCGCGTGGCTGCGATGGCCGTGACGCTGCGCGACATCGCGCACTGGAGCAGCAGCCTGCAGTGGCGCTACCTGGGCAGCGGAGCGCTGGTCG
>CAMCTE010000120.1 GCA_945878385.1 Azohydromonas lata NBRC 102462
ACCACGCATGGTGAAGAGATATCCATATTCGGAATCATGGCACAGTGGCACTTTCCCGCATTCGCCTCACACCGCCGTGGCCCGACAAACTCACAACCGCGCCGCTTTGGACCAAGCCCGCACCTTGCTCGGAGGGCTCACCCCGGGCCAATTCATGAAGCGCCATTGGCAGCGCCGCCCCCTGATGGTGCGCCAAGCATGGCCGGGTGTTCAGGCGCCGGCCACGCGCCAGCAGCTGTTCACCTTGTGCGCGCAAGACGATGTCGAGTCGCGCTGCGTGGAACAACAGGGCGGCCGCTGGAAATTGCGGCATGGTCCGCTGCCGCGGCGCAGCCTGCCGCCGCTGTCCCGCCCCCAATGGACGCTGTTGGTACAGGGCCTGGACCTTCATCTCGATGCAGCACACGCCATGCTGCGGGCCTTCGATTTCATCCCACAGGCGCGGTTGGACGACTTGATGCTGTCCTACGCCAGCGACGGCGGCGGAGTGGGCCCGCATGTGGACTCCTACGATGTATTCCTGCTGCAGGTGCAGGGCAGACGGCGCTGGCGCATTGCGCCGCCGGGCGACACCGAACGACTGCCGGGTTTGCCGCTGCGCATCTTGGCGAACTTTGAGGCCGAACAGGAATGGGTGCTGGAGCCTGGCGACATGCTGTACCTGCCCCCAGGTTGGGGCCACGACGGTGTGGCCCAAGGTGGCGAATGCATGACCGCCTCCATCGGCTTTCGTGCGCCTACGGCCGGTGAGTTGGCCGCTGCGCTGCTGCAGCGCATGGCCGACGAAGTGGGTGAAGCGGCGCAGGAAGACGAGGCGGGCCCCTGGGTGCGGCGCTATGCCGACCCGGGGTTGGCCGCCACCACGGACACCGGCGCCATCCCGCAGGCTTGGAGTCGGTTCGCGCAAGCCGCCGTGCAGCGCACCTTGGCCGACCCCGCCACCTGTCAGCGCGCGTTTGGGGCTTGGCTGACTGAACCGAAACCCCAGGTGTGGTTCGAGCCAGGCCCCGCACGGCGTGAGGCCACGCAAGGCGTGGTGCTCGACCGGCGAACCCGCATGGCCCACGACGAACGGCACCTGTTCATCAATGGTGAATCCTTTCGGGTGGGGGGCGTGGATGGGCGCTTGTTGAGGCAACTGGCCGACGAACGCCGGCTTGAAGCTTCATCCCTGGCCCGCCTGAGCCCTGAGGCGGCCGAGGCGGTTTCGGGGTGGTTGTCCCTGGGCTGGCTGCGTGCCTATCAGTGTTCACCCTGATATCGGCTATAATCTTCACTGGTGCAGTTACCGTGAATTTGTCATGTGCCGGGCTTGGTGTCTGGTGCTGGCGTCGAATTCGTCGTCCGTGCGGGTTTCCGGGGCTGACCTTGACTTCCAAAGGGTCCATCGACCCTCAATCTCCGTCAGACTCTCCGTTTTGAGGACACAAATGAAGCATTCCATCCTGCTGGCATCCCTGATCGCTGTTTCCGCCCTGGCCGCCTGCGGCAAGAAGGAAGCCGCACCGGCTCCCGCCCCCGCTGCCGCCCCGGCTCCTGCTGCTGCCCCGGCCGCTCCGGCTGCTGACGCCTCGGCTGCATCGGCTCCTGCTGCTGCACCGGCCGCATCGGCGCCCGCCAGCAAGTAATCCGGTTCCCCGGAAACTGGAAAGCCGCCTTCGGGCGGCTTTTTCTTTGGTGCGCCTGTGCATGGGGCGACCGGGGCCTGGCCCCGCAGCGCCTGCAGCAGCCGCAGCCCGGGCCTTTGCTCGGCTGGCGCACCCCCTTCCGAGGGGGAACCCTCTGAATGGGGGATAACGATTCCCACCTGTCCTTCCTACAGTTCCGCTCGTTTTCAGGTGCTGCCCTGAACGCATTGACCCGCCGCAGCGCCATTCGCGCCGGGCGGCCATTCGGAACCACCGGCAAGGATGTCCATGGGCCTGATCCCCCGCTCACTTCATGTTGTGGCCGCTGCGGCCGCATTGTGTGTTTCCAACGGCGCTGCTGCGGCTCCTGCCGCGGTGCCTGCCGACCATGAGCGGGTGCTGGTGACGGCCAAGCCTGGCGCACTGTTGGCGGTCAAGCAGGCGGTGGCCACCCTTCGCGGCCGCGATGTCAAGCAGCTCGGGCGCTTGGACATCCTGGGCGTGACACTGCCCAAGGCGGCCATCACCGCTTTGAAGGCATCTCCTGTGGTCCGTGCGGTCGAACCGAACGCGCCGCGCTACATCCAGGGCTATCGGGTTCAGGCGGGCAAGGGCTTCGAGGAAGTCAAGGTTGATGGCACCTACAAAGCCGAACAGAAGCTGCCCTTTGGCATCGTGCAGTCGCAGGCCCACCTGGTGCGCGACGACAAGACCGACAACCGCAAGCTGTGCATCATCGACTCCGGCCTCAACCGCGACCACCCCGACCATGTGGGGCAGGCTGCCAACATCGAGGGTTGGCCCCTGGGTGACGCCACTTACGGGGATTGGTTCACCGACGAAAACGGCCACGGCACCCATGTGGCCGGCACAGTGGCTGCGCTCAACAACAACACCGGTGTCGTGGGCGTGATGCCCAACGGCAAGGTCAAGCTGTTCATCTCGAAGGTCTTCGACGCGTCGGGCTCCACCGGTTCGGAAACCATCCTGCAAGGTGTCCTGGAGTGCCAGAACGCCGGGTCCAATGTGATCAGCATGTCGCTGGGCGGCCCGTTGAACCTGCTGGCCGAACAGATCGTGTACGAGGCCGTCCATGCCGCGGGCATCCTGGTGATTGCCGCAGCCGGCAACGACGGCAACACCCGTGTGTCCTACCCCGCGGGCTACCCCTCGGTGGTGTCGGTCGGTGCGCTGACCGAGGCCAACAAGCGGGCCTCGTTCTCGCAATTCAACGCCGATGTGGAACTGTCTGCCGCTGGCGAAAACGTGCTGTCCACCGTGCCGGAAATTGCTGGTCGTGAAGCGATCACGATCGTGGCCGGCAAGACCGTCGAATCCAATGGCATGGACGGGTCGCCGGTGCAGGACGCCACGGGGTTGCTGATCAACCTGGGCCGCGGCAAAGACGCCGACCCGCTCGTGCCTGGTGCCGCCGGCAAGATCTGCCTGATCGAGCGTGGCGAGGTGGCCTTCTCCGAGAAGGTGCTGACTTGCCAGAAGAATCAGGGCAAGGCTGCCATCATCTACAACAACCAGCCCGGCAACTTCGGCGGCACGATGGGCGAAACCGCGACCGCCATCCCATCCGTGTCGATTTCTCGTGAAGACGGGTTGGCCTTCGTCGAGCAACTCAAGAGCAATTCGATCGAAGGATCGGTGTTCCTGCGCAAGGCCTTCTACGCCTTCTTCAACGGCACTTCGATGGCCACGCCGCATGTGTCGGCCGTGGCAGCGCTGGTGTGGAGCCACGCCACCAACTGCACCAACCAGCAGGTGCGCGCCACGCTGGCGGCCACCGCCAAGGACTTGGGCGCGCCGCGCCGCGATCCCTCCTACGGGCACGGGTTGGTGCAAGCCAAGGCCGCCACGGAAAAGCTCATGAACAACTGCGGTCAATGAGTCGCTGACTCGCCCGCAGTTCACAGGAACCCATCATGTACATCGCACGCAAGAACGCCTCCACCGTCGACGAACGCTCCAAGGGGATCGACTCCCAGGACCCGTTTGCCGTGTCCGAAATCCCGGTGGCCGGCGCCATCGTCAATCCGTTGGTGGCCGCTGCCACCAGCCAGTTGGCTGACAGCACCGTCGCGCAGCTCAACACCAATACGGTGGGCTACGGTGCCTTCGGCGGCAGCGATCTGACCGACCACTACAAGTTCACGGCCAAGAAGGACACGACCTACTCGCTGATCGTGAGCACCGATTCGAGCAACGGCAACATCCGAACCGAGGCCTATGCCGACTACTTCGACATCTACTTCGAAGACGCCACGGGTGCACGGGTAACGGCCGACTTCCAGATCAAGGAACTGGACCTTTACACGAAACTCGTTGAGTTCAAGGTGCCCGCAGACGGCCCGTACTATGTGCAGGTCGACAACGCATTCGAGCAGCCCTTCGAATACGCCATCGCCCTGTACGACAAGTCCCTGGCGCCGAAGATGTCCGTCAGCAGCAAGGCGGCTGACGCCGGGCGCTTCCTGGTGACCTTCACCTCCGACATCGACCTGTCCACCACGCGTCCCCGCGTGGACCGCATTGAGGTGGTCGGCGGCACACTCGGTACCCTGACCCGCGGCGCCGATGGAAAAACCTACACGGCGATGTTCACCCCCACGGCCGGCAGTTCGGTCGAGCCCACGGTAAAGGTGCTCACCGGTGCCTTCTTCTCCCGCGCGGGTGACTTGAATCTCGACGGTGACGATGCCAACAACTTGGTGCGCATCAAGCAGTCAACACCGGTTGATCCGGGTACCGGCGGGGGTACGGGCTCTGGTGGGGGCACGGGCGGTACCGGTGGCGGAACGCCCGTGACCGACACGACGGCACCGAAAGTGGCCTCGATCGCGGCCGGTGACGCTGCGCGCGGTCCGGATACGCCGGCCAAGCTGACTTTCGTTTTCAGCGAAGCGGTCTCCGGCTTTGACCTCGGCGACGTTCAGGTCGATGGCGGCACGCTCAGCGACTTGGCAGGCAGCGGCACCACCTTCACCGCCACCCTTCAGTTGAACAGTCCCGCGCCCGCAGACGGTGTGGTCAAGCTTCAGGTCAACAAGGGCTACAAGGATGCAGCGGGCAACATGGCCAGTGAAACCTTCAATGCCACGGTTCAGTTCGACATCACCGGCTCCAGCGTCACCATCACCTCTTCGGCCACCAAGATCAAGCCCAACGGCAGCGCAGTGGTCACTCTGAAGTTCAGCGAACCTGTTCGTGAGTTAGACCTGGAGGCGGTGCAAGTTCAGAATGGAACAGCCTCCAATCTGCGCAGCGTCGGAACGGATGGTCTGACCTTCGAGTTGGATGTGTCGCCGAGCGCGCAAGCAGGCCAGGGTGATCAAGTGACCGTGACCTTGGATGTGGAAAAGGTTCTCGACCGGGTGGGCAACACCCTGCAAGCGACCACCCCGCTTGCTCTGGCCCTGGACCTCTCCGGCCTGCGCGTGCTGGCTGAAGCCACCGTGGATGTGAACGCTGGCGAGCAGGTGTATTTCACGCTGGATCACAGCGAAGCCGATGCCTTGGTGTCCGTGTACCTTGCAGGTGACGGCGCTGCCTTGGAACTAACCGAAGCGGGCGCTGCCGACACGATCACCCAGGTTGCGTTTTTCGCGCAGCCTGAGGTGCTGACGGGCGAATTGCGCGCCACCGACGGCACGCTCGCCGACGATGGTGCCGTCGAACTGGGCGCCGGGCAGTCTGACCTGTCCCTGGGGTTGGTGGTGGTCTTGGGTACCGATTCGGTCTCCAGCGGCCTGTCGGGCTCCGACAGCCTGAGCGTGGTGACCGATTTGCCCTCGGCCCTTTACGGCTTCGGTGGTGACGATACCTTGATTGAGAGTTTCAACACCGTTTTGCTGAACGGTGGGGACGGCATCGATACCTATGAACTCGCCCCTTCGCAGGGCGCCACATTGATCGTGGACACAGGGTCGCCCACATCCACGGACCCGCTGCTCAGCCTGGGTGGCCTGTCGCCGGCGTTTACGGGCTTCGACCTGATCACCGGGTTCGACATCGCCGCCGACACCTTCCGCTTCGCCGGCAAGGGCCGCGCCGAGCACAAGACGGTGGTGGGCACATACGACAGCACGTTCTTGGTCTTCACACCGGACGGAGGGGGCAGCGACCTGATGGTGTTCCTTGACGGCGTAGGCGGTGTCGACGACCAACTCGACGACGGCGAACTGGCCGTGGTCATCGTCGGTGCCGCCTTGGCAGTCAACACGCCGGCCATCGGTGGCGGCACGGGAGAGTGAACATGATCAAGCACCTCGCATTCGCATTGACGGCTACCGCTATGGCCACCGCGATGGCCACCAGCGCCTGGGCGACCACGCAGTTGCCGAAGGCCAAACGCGCGTCCACCATCGAGGCTGGCGCGTTCATCGTCACACTCAAGGACGGCACCGCCGCCGATGCCGCCGCCATGGCCCAGCAGGTACTGGCCGTCACGGGCGGCCGGGTGACGCATGTCTACCGCAATGCTTTCAAGGGCTTCGCCGTTCGCCTGGCCCCCGGGGCCGAGGCTTTGCTTCGTGCGCATCCGCTGGTCAAGGCCGTGGAGCCCGACCGCCGCATGTTCGTGCAAGAGACCCAGGCCAATGCACCGTACGGGCTGAACCGGGTAGACCAACGCAACAAGGTCACGGGACCGGGCGACTACAGCTACACCCTGACGGGCAAGGGCGTGCGCGCCTATGTGGTCGACACGGGCATTCGCCCCGACCACAATGACTTTTTGGACAGCAACGGCGTCAGCCGCGTGCGCGGCGGCGCCAACTTCGTGCCCGATGTGTTCGGCACGAATGAATGCCAAGGCCATGGTTCCCATGTGGCGGGCACGGTGGGCGGCCGCACCTACGGCGTGGCCAAGGAAGTGGAGCTCACTCCGGTGCGCGTGTTGGGCTGCGATGGCTCGGGCCTGAACAGCTGGGTGATTGCGGGGATGGACTGGGTGATCGGTGACCACGAGGCCCGCAAGCAGGCCGCCGGCGGTGCGCCGGTGCCGGCCGTGGCCAATATGTCGCTGGGTGGGGGCTCTTCCGATGCGTCGGATGCGGCTGCAGCCCGCATCGTGGAGTCGGGTGTGGTGCTGGTGGTGGCCGCCGGCAACGACAGCGAGGACGCCTGCCTGCATTCGCCCGCGCGCGAGCGCAAGGCGATCACCGTGGGTGCCACCGATGTGGGCGACCTGCGTGCAGACTATTCCAACTTCGGCCCCTGCGTCGACATCTACGCCCCGGGCTCCAATGTGCGCTCGGTTGCCGGCGGCACCTTCATCGTGCAAAACGCTCCCTTCGACATTCTCGATGGCAGTGACCCCACCTCGCGCGATGCCTTCACTTCGCTGAGCGGCACCTCGATGGCATCACCCCATGTGGCCGGCTACGCAGCCCTGATCAAGCAACGCTACCCCGGCTTCACGCCGGTGCAGGTGGAGCGGGTGATGCTGGCCAACGCCACCACCAACGCCATCAACACCCCTGAGGGTGTGGCCGTGGCTCAAGATGGCTCTGCCAATCGGTTCATGTTCACGGCGACTGAGAACTTCACTCTGGAAGGCGCCGCGCTGTCTGCCAATGTGCGCAAGGTGGCGGTTCGCTCGGTTTCGGCCAAGGTGGGCGGCACCGCCAGCAGCTGGACGGCCGATGTGACCGTGTCGATCAAGGATGTGGGCCAAAGCGGGTCTTTGGCGGGCCTCTTGGTCAAAGGCTACTTCGGTGATGGCCAGTCGGGCATTTGCACCACCAATGCCAACGGCATGTGTGCCATCCCACGGATCACGCAGACCTCGGCCGCTTCTTACTTCGCCGTGTCGGCGATCCAAGAGCCCGTTTCGGCCGAAGCCAACGTCGTCACCGCGGTCCCCAAAGTGCTGCACGACCCCGCCCGCGACGCTGCCGGAGGTGTGCTTCAGTTGCGAGCGCCCAAGTAAGGTGCCTGTCCATCCGCGTCATGCGGGTGGGTTCAAGCCGATGGTTTGCAGCGGGGACCGTTCTGGAAACAGAACCGTCCCCGTTCCGTTTACTGCAGTTCCTTGAGCAGCGCCTCGCGGATGGCCTTGACGGTGTCGGAGGTCTCCGGCTGTCCGTTGGAATTCAACACCGTCAGGGCTGACTTGCCCGGTGCTTCTTCCTTCACGACGATGCGGTAACGGGCCAGGCGCGTCTTGCTCTCATCGCTGCGGAATACATCGAGCACCCGGTCGAACAAGCCTCCCTTGCCAGTGGCGTTGCGGTCGATGTAACGCACGAAGTAGATGCCGCCGGCGCGGTCTCGGTCTTCAACGGTGAAGCCGCCGCGGTCCAGGCCCGCACCCACGGCGCGCCAGGCGCGCTCAAAACCGTCGTCGATCTGCAAGCGACCATCGGGCAGCAGGCGTGCACGGGCGGGCGCTGCCGGTGTGCGTGGCGCTCCAGGTGCCGCAGCGGTACGCTCTGCGGCGCGTGCCTGTTGAACGGCGGCCTCCGGTGCACCCAGGCGCGCCATGAGGCGGTACAGCATCTCGGCTTCAAGTTCGGGATCGGTGGGGCGCGGCTGCCAGGCGAACTGGTCCTTGTTGCTGCCCACGGGCGCTTCCACCAGGCCGCGGTGGGCCACCGTGATTTC
>CAMCTE010000121.1 GCA_945878385.1 Azohydromonas lata NBRC 102462
CCTGCAGAGGCGGACGACGCAGGCGTGTTGGCCCAGGCGGGGACGGCACCCGGAACGGCACCCATAACGGTACCCAGAACGAAACCAGACAGCAGCAATGATCGAAGGTTCATCCCTTGAGCATATCGAATAGCGTGCGGGCCACGACCTTGGTGGCCTTTCGCAGGTCTTCCAGCACGAGGTGCTCGTCGGCCCGCTTCGCATTGGATTCAAGCACCGTGCGGGGGCCTGCGCCATAGATGACGGCCGGAATGCCCCTGGCGCCGAAGAGGCGCACGTCGGTATACAGCGGCGTGCCGGAGGTGGGAATGGGCTCACCGAAGAGTTCCTGGCCGTGATGCTGGATGGCCTGCACCAAGGGCGCGTTGCGGGTGTCGGGCTTCCAGGAATCGGCCAGCAGCAGGCGCTTGATGTCCACCCGAATGCCGGGCATCGTAGCGGCCGCCTGCGCGATCACGCGTCGCACATCGGCTTCCACCTCGGCCGGGTTCTCTTCGGGAATCATGCGGCGGTCGAGCTTGAGCACCACCTTGCCGGGCACCACATTCGTGTTGGTACCGCCTTCAATGCGGCCCACATTCAGATACGGGTGTGTGATGCCTTCAACCTTCGAAGTGATGGCCCGATAGCGTTGGTTCTGTTCATACAGCGCCGTCAGGATGCGGTGGGCGCCCTGCAGCGCGTCCACGCCGGTGTGCGGAATGGCGGCATGCGCCATCTTGCCGTGTACCGTGACTTCCATCTGCAGGCAACCGTTGTGGGCCGTGACGACCTGGTAGGAGAAGCCTGCGGCGATGAGGTAGTCGGGCCGCGTGAGGCCCTTGTCCAGCAGCCAGCCCGGGCCGAGTTCGCCGCCGAATTCTTCGTCGTAGGTGAAGAGCAGCTCGATACCGCCTTGAAGCAGGGTGGACGCGGTGGAGGCGGTGGGTGCAGTGGGGGCGGCCAGGGCTTCCAGTGCCCGCACTGCAAAGGTGTAGGAGGCGAAGTCGCTCTTGCTGACGGCAGAGGCGCGGCCATACAGGCGGCCGTTGTCGATTTCGCCGCCGTAGGGCTTTTGGGTCCAGCCTTCACCGGGGGGCACCACATCGCCATGCGCGTTGAGCGCGATGACAGGGCCCGCGCCATAACGGCGGCGCACGATGAGGTTGGTGATGGACTGCATGCCGTAGTCGTGAACGGCCTGCTGCGGCACTTCATGGGCCTCGGCTTCGAAACCGAATCCCTTGAGCAGTTCGGCGGTGCGCAGGGCGTGCGGCGTGTTGTGGCCAGGCGGTGTGTCGGTGGGCACCTGCACCAGGGCTTGAAGGAAGCGCACTTCTTCGTCGAAATGGGCGTCGACCCAGGCGTCGAGTTGTGCGTAGACGTTGGAGCTCATGGGGATTCGGAGGCCAGTTGTTGGATCAGCTGCGTGAAGGCCTGTACGCTGAGTTCGATGTCGTCGTTGGTGCTGGACTCCAGCGGGTTGTGGCTGATGCCGCTGTTCAGGCCGCGCACGAAGAGCATGGCCTGGGGCATGGTGTCGTGCAGCTTCATGGCGTCGTGGCCGGCGCCGCTGGGCATGCGAAACACGGGCAGGCCCAGGGCCTGCACGGCCTGTTCCCAGCGCTGCTGCCAGGCCGGGTGGCTGGGTGCGGCGGCGGCGCGCATGGTTTGCTCCAGGCTGTGGTGCAGGCGGCGGCGTTCGCAGATGGCGCGCAATTCGGCCAGGATGTCGGCCTCACAGGCATCGCGCGATTCGTTGGTGGTGGCGCGGATGTCCAGGCTGAAGCGGCAGCGGCCGGGCACCACATTGATGGAGCCGCTGGGCACTTCCAGCATGCCCACGGTGGCCACCACATCGGGCACCTGCGAAGCGCGTTGTTCAGCGAACACGATCAGTTCGGCCACGGCAGTTGCTGCGTCGCGCCGCCGGCCCATGGGCGTGGTGCCGGCATGACTGGCCTGCCAACTGTTCGCCGGCCGCGCGGCCTTCCTGCTGGTGGGCGCCCTGATGGCCACCGCCATGAGCGCCAATGTGTTTTTCTGGATCATTCCCGGCCAACGCACGGTGATGGCGCAGATGAAGGCCGGCCAGCCGGTAGACCCGGTACACGGCCAGCGTGCCAAGCAACGCAGCGTGCACAACACTTACTTCACCCTGCCGGTGCTGGTGGCCATGCTGAGCAACCACTACGGCTGGCTGTACAGCGGCCCGAACAACTGGGTGACGCTGGTGGCCATCATGCTGGCCGGGGCGCTGATTCGCCACTCCTTCGTGGCGCGGCACCAGGCACTTGTTCATGGCCGGCGTGTGCCTTGGGAATATGCGGCGGTGGGCACGGTGGTGTTGCTGGGCATGGTGGTGGCGCTCAAGCCTGCGCCCTCGCCTGTTGGTGCAGCTGCTGGTGTTGCGGTGGCTGGCGCGCAGGCCCAGCCCGTGACCTTTGCGGATGTGCAGGCCGTGATGCAGCAGCGCTGCGTGATGTGCCACAACGCGCAAGTAGCCACCAAGAATGTGGCGCTGCATGAGCCAGCGCTGGTGGTGGCGCAGGCGCAGAACATCTACCAGCAGACGGTGGTGCTGAAGGCCATGCCGATGAACAACTCCACGCAGATCACCGAGGAAGAGCGGTTGTTGGTGAAGCGCTGGTTTGAAGCCGGGGCGCCGGGGCCGGGGCGGTGAGGCCCGCTCCACGATGCAAATCAATGTTTCCAGGCAAGTTCAAACGCTCATAGCTGCGCGTTGAGCATCGGCATCTGCGGCAACCCGCATCCATTGCATGGTGCTGGCTTCACCAACAGGAGGAGCCCATGCCCATACACCGCAACACTTCACGCCGCGCACAAGCCACCAAAACCGCCATCTATGTGGCCACCCTGACCATCGGGGCCGCACTGGCGGCCTTGGGTTCGCTGGCCGCCCATGCCCAGCCGCGCGACGACATGCGCGAACAGCGCCGCGACCAGCAGCGCCTGCAGGCACAAGACTTCGGCCAGCGCGAATTCAACGCCAACTGCGCCGCCTGCCACGGCATGGACGCCAAGGGCCGCGGCCCGGTGGCGGGCTTTCTGACCAAGAACCCGCCGGACCTGACCACGGTGGCCAAACGCAACGGCGGCGTCTTCCCCATGGACCGCCTGTACCGCGTGGTGGATGGCGGCGACTTGCCCGAAGGCGCGCAGTCTGCCGGCCCGCACGGCAACCGGGAAATGCCCATCTGGGGCCGCGATTACCGCGTGCGGGATGCGGAGTACTTTGGCGATGCGCCCTACAACCCGGACGCGATGGTGCGGGGGCGGATATTGGCCTTGTTGGAGTACCTGAACCGGGTGCAGGTGAAGTAAGGGACGCCTGAACGGCCGGGGTAGTGGCGGACATGGGGGTGGCCCCACCCTCCACCGGCAAACCCTGGCAAGTGGCGGCAATCCGCCACCCCAGGGCGGCAACGGGTTGCCGGTATGCGGTTTGCATGCGACGATTTATCGACAACAGCGCCCCACGGGGCGCACGGAGCGTTGCATGCAGGCCAGATCAGTCTTGGCGTTCTCCATCCTCTTGGGCGTGCTGGGCGCCGGACAGGGGCTCACCCATGCGCAAGACAAGGGCGACACCAGCCCCTGGGAGCGGGTGGGCATCTATGAGGGCCGCACCCTCTATGTTGACCCCACCACGGCGCGCCGGTCGGGCAGCCGCATCCAGGTCTTCACCATCACCGACCTGAAGGAGCCCAACGCCACGGCGCGGGGGCGGGCCTACCAGTCGAAGAAGTCGCTGCTGGAGTTGGATTGCAGCCAGCGCACGCTGAAGGTGCTGCAAGACACCTGGTACACGCGCCGCATGGGCCAGGGCGAGACGGCGTTTCAAACGGATGGGCAGCCGCAGGGGCCCTACCCCATTCAGTCTGATTCGCCTGGGGAACTCTTCTGGAAGGGCGCGTGCGGGCGGCGCTGAAAGACGCGCACATCAACATCAAGCCAGGGCCAGCAAGCCCTGCAACCCACAGAACAGCCGGCCCAATGCCGGCTGTTCTGTTTCGGGCACCGGCATCTTCACTTTGCGGTTGGCACGACTTGTGCAGATAGAGGTGGCAGCCCGGCAGAACCACGGCCGGCAATGTCAAACGACCGCCAAGGACTGAACATGCGAGCACAAGCCCACACCATCGCCTCCGGCCGCCACGCCCGTGCGATGCAGATTCCGCCGTCCGTGAAGACCCTGGCCGAGCGCAGCACGCCGGTGGAGATTCGCATGGACATCCAAAAGCTGCTGCAGCAAGAGCAATTGGAACTGGCCCAGGCACTGGGTGATGCGGGCTTGACCCTGCACCCCCAAAGCGAGGACATGCTGGGCATCTGCGCCCTGCTGGCCATGTCGCGCGGCGACTGGGAAGAAGCACTTGAACTGATGACCGAACTGCAGAAGGTGCAGGGCGAAGGAGCGCCGGCGACCACCTATTGGCTGAAGGCCCGATGCATGCGCTGCATGGGCGATGCCGATGGCGCGGCCAGCTCCCTTGAGGAAGGCCTGTACCGCTACCCGAATTCACCGGAACTGCAGGCCGAGCTGACCCTGATGATCAAGCCCGAGGCCTGAAGCCCCGGGCGGCAAGCGCTTGCCAGCGGCAATACCGGCAAGCCCTTGCACCACGGCACAACGGTGCCGACGCCACACCCGCGGAACACAGGCAGCAGCGCAACAAAACCGACATGGCACGCAGTTTGCAGAAGCGTTGCAAGCACTTCATGAGAACCCTGGACACCGCGGCCGCCGACACACCGATCTGAGCCGACATCCCGAAAGGAAACCGAAATGTCCGTCATCAATACCAACGTCAAGTCCCTGATCGTTCAGAACGCGATCAAGGTGAACAACCGGCTGATGTCCACCGCCATGGAGCAGCTCTCCACCGGCAAGCGCATCAACAGCGCCAGGGACGACGCCGCCGGCCTGGCGGTGAGCGAGAACATGACGGCGCAGATTCGGGGCCTGAACATGGCCGTGCGCAATGCCAACGACGGCATTTCGCTGCTGCAGACGGCTGAAGGCGCCATGATTGAGCAGACCAATATGCTGCAGCGCATGCGGGAACTTGCGGTGCAGGCCTCCAACGGTACGCTGTCTCCAACCCAGCGCGGGTACCTCGATACCGAATTCAATTCGTTGAAGGCTGAAATCGACCGGATTGGCGGCAATACGCAGTGGAACGGTATGCGCTTGCTCAATGGCGAGATGGGCGTATCAAGCGACGGGAACATCGCCTTTCAGGTGGGTGCTGGAACTTCGTCGACCGAGACGATCACCATCCAGATCGGCAAGATGTCGACTGGCTCAACATCTGGCACAAATCCCTCGATGCTGGGCAATTTTTCAGCAGCCACCATTGGCAACCCGACCGATGCATCGAGCGCTATTGACTTGGTGGATGACGCGCTGGACGCCATCGCGAACCAACGCGCCGTGATCGGTGCTGGGATCAACCGCCTGACCTACGCGGCCGATAACCTGTCCAACATCTCGCAAAACACCAGCGAGTCGCGCAGTCGGATTCTGGACACGGACTACGCACAAGCCACGACGGAACTGGCGCGTACACAGATCATCCAGCAGGCTTCAACAGCAGTATTGGCGCAAGCGAACGCGCAGCCGCAGACGGTATTGAAGTTGCTGCAGGGTTAAGTGAGGCGCCATTGACAAGCCGGTATCGATCAGCGATCCAACCGCTGGGGCAGGTTCTCACTCGCGGGTCTTTGACCAAATCCCTGTGGTTGAGCCCCGCTCACAGCCATTTCTGACCCTACAACATTACTCACTGACAGGTAGCCATGCGAGGAATTTCTGATGTTCGCCGCGTGGTGGTCACAGGTGACCTGCTCAGACCCTTCAAGGTTGGGCAGCGATGGGAGAGTTGCGTTTGGAAAAACATCCGCTGGCTGTACCATATGTTGTGCCCTGCTTTTCACGATTTGGAGATCGAGTTTTCACAACTTACGTGGAATTTCGACTACTCTTCAACGCCCATACACCGGTTCGATACCGGCCTGTTTTATGCCAATCTCGGCCTGGAGATAAACCACGAGAATTGGGCGCGAATAAGCAACTCCGATGAAGCGGCCCACGCCCTTTGCCGTGAAATTGAGCATCTTCGCGGCGCGCTTGTTGTCGGGTACGAAATGCCGAAAACCTTGACGCTGGCGCTACAGTTGCTTGAAGTGCCCTATGTGGATATCGCTCTGCATCCGATCCGATTCCTTGCCGATCTACTTTATGGCATTGCTTCAAATGTCGATTCCATCAATGGAAAAATTCAAGACCTGGAATTCGACGCGCGGCAGATGGTGATTGCGCAGCACGATGTGCAAGCCAAGGCAAGTTGGTTGCCCCGCCCCCTTACCAACATCGTGCCGGGGTCGGCTCTTCTGGTGGGGCAGGTATCCACGGACCGGGCGGCCATCAATTCACAAGGCGATTTCAGATCACTAGAATCATTTGAAGAGGAAATTGCTGACCTTTGCCAGAATCATACAAAGGTATATTTCAAACCCCACCCTTATGAAGCCAATTCGAACGCCAAGAGGAATCTGCTTCAATGGTTTCCAAAGCTGACTGAAGCGTCAGCGAATGTCTATCATATTCTCTGCCAGCCCGAGATCGTCACGATCGCCGGCGCGAATTCAAGTTGTCTGATTGAAGCGAAATTCTTCGGAAAGAAGACAATCAATTTCGCCCCGTTTCTCTATCCCTATGAGCCCAAAGGTGATCGGGCTGAATCCGCACGGAATACTCATCCACCCATCGGGCCGATATGGACCTCCACCGAGTTCTGGAACCACCTCCTTCGGGATGACGACGTAGAACGCGGCATTCGGTCCAAAAAGAACAGCATCTCCCATCCAAACCGACTCCGACGCAGCATGAACGCCGACTGGGGTTGGTCCACCTTCGACAGGGTTGTGGCATGAACGAGCAAATCATCGACCGTATTGAACCCATCGTCTCGGGGATTATCGATTCCATGGGATCGGGTGATTTCGATTCCGCCAAGCTTGCCGCGCTGCGTGCACAACAGATGCACCCAAGGGAAAGTCGCTTGACCTATCTTCGGGCGCTGTGCGAAAGCGCCACTGGAAACACCAGGGAAGCTATCGATCTTGCGTGGAAGACGATTGCACTCTCACCCGATACCGAGGCCGGGCGGGAACTGTTACTGTCACATTACATTGAGTTGAAGTGCCCTCCCACACCATGCATCAAGGACTTCTCGCTCAATTCCGGTGAACGGCAGACGTCGACGAAGTTGGAAAGCATCCGTGCCGACCATCTCGTTCGATATGAGTTAGCAGCCCAATGGATCATGCAGAATTTCTCAAGCCCTTGGCGCTTGACCGGGGTTGACGCTTTCTGCGGGAACGGTTATGGATCTAACTTGGTGGCAACGCGTACTGGTGCCCGATTGATCGGCATTGACGGCTCAGAAGATGCCATCAATTTGGCCGATGCGCATTACCGAACGGAAAAGATCGTTTATGGGGCTGCACAATTTCCATTTGGATTCTCAAGAGCCAGCTTTGATTTTGCAATCTGTTTTGAATCCATTGAGCATGTCGAGCATTCGGAAGATCTCTTCGAGACCATATGCGAATCTACTGATGGCCCAATTTTTCTGTCCATTCCCAACGAAGATGGTTTGCCGTACAAGATTTTTAGGACGGCCTTCGAACACCATTTCCGACACTTCACCACAGACGAAGTTGTCAAGCTGACTGCCCGTGCCGGAAAGAAGATAGAAGCCCATCTGGGACAAAACACCTATGTCCTACGGAACAACAAGATTGTGGGCCTGCTCCCTGAGCACAAGATGACTCTGCACACCCCCAGGCAAGACGACCATTTCTCGATCTACGTGATCCGCTGATTTCCGGCAGCGCATTACCCTCAACTGACCTGCCCCGGGTTTTTCAGACCAATTGAATCGTGAGACGATGGCTTCCAAGCAGGAGCGAGGAAGCGATGAAGAAGAGCAGATTCACCCGACGAGCAGATCGTCAAGATCCTCCGCGAGGCCGACAAAGATCCAGTGGCTGAAGTGGCCAAGCGTCATGCCATCAGCGAGCAGACGATCGATGTCTGGCGAAGGCGCTTTGGCGAGATGGCCAGCAGCGATGTCAGGAGGCTCAAGGATCTTGAGCAGGAGAACGCCCGGCTGCGCAAGCTGGTCGTGCAGCGCGATCTGGAGATCGATGTCATGAAGGAAATCGCTGTTC
>CAMCTE010000122.1 GCA_945878385.1 Azohydromonas lata NBRC 102462
CCGCCGCCAGGTGCGAGGGCCGCCACGACCATGCCTGCATCGGCAGGTTCGCTGAGCAGCAAGGGGTCGATGGCCGACAAGGGCTCGAAGCGGGCCATGCCCCAGTCCTGCAGGGGGTTGCTCCACCAATGGAGCGATCCATCGGGCTCGCGCACCACGATGTCGCCGATGAGCCCGCTGCTGTCGGCGCGGAAGAAGTCGTCCACCGCCAGGCGCTTGCCGTCACGCAGGCGCACCAGCACGCCATTGCCGATCCGCTCGACCCCCACCACCTCGCTGCGCGCGGCGTCAATCACCAGAACACCAGGGCGGGCCATGGTGAGTCGCTCGCCCTGGATCTCGGAGGTGGCCCGGCTGCGCTTGTCAGTAAGTGTGAGCTTGTTCATCGTTGCTGCTGTTCAATGCCCACAGACGCGGACATTTGTTCCTCATGGTGTGTGATTCAAACAGGATCGTTAGACCATGAGTCTCCCCTCAACCCGAGGGGGGATCACCCCCCTATCCAGGGGGGTGACAGCAGCTGTCAAATCTTGCCGTGAACTAGTTGGCTGTTGATCGCCAATCAGAAAAAGGCCATCGTGCGCACTTCGATGCTCTCGCGTTTCGGGGCGTTGGCGGGCGTGGTGGGGTCTTCAAAGGCCGAGTGGCCCATGAAGCGGCAACGGCCGTCGGTGCTGGAGTCGTAGGTCTTGAGCAGCAGCGCCTGGTGGGCCTCCATGTGAGGAAAGTACAGCCACCGATGGGCGGGGTTGTGCCGCAGCACATAAATCTCGCCGGTGCGTTCGCGGTACTTGAGGTCCATGCGCAGGAAATCGGCGCCGTTGTGGCTTTGCGCGTCGATCATGGCCAGCGGCAGTTCCTCCACCCGGCGGTACAGCGGTTTCCACACATTGAAGAAGGCCACGCGCCGCTGCAACAAAGGCTCGGCGCGCAGCCCCATGATGTCGCGCACCCGCTGCGGACCGCTGATGACGGTGTAGTCGCTGTGCACCAGCATCACGGCCGGGCGGTGCACTTCGGTCTGCACCTTGAGGTCGGAGGCCATGCGCTTGCGGATGGTGTGGTCGAAGACCACCACCTCCCGCGCACCGGTGTAGCGCTGGACGAAATCCCTGACCTGGGCATGAAACTGCTGCTTGATGGCGTCTTCGTCGTCGAATTGATCAAAACGCGCGCCGAAGTCGTGCAGTTCAAACCCCTCCTTGTCGGCGGACAGGCGGTCGACCTCAGCCCAACCGTTGTGGATATCCACCTCTTCCACATCCGTGCCGGGTGGATTGAGCTGGATGGAGGGGTCCGGCTCGTAGAAGTAGTAGTCCGGCGGGATGCCGTTGTCCACCGAGTAGTTCATGGTGGCGCGGACAGAAGCGGGTGCGTTCATCGCCTGATCAGGCCTTCTTCGTGGTGAAGCCCTCGCCCACCCAGGTCTTCTGCCAGGAGGGCAACTTTTCAACGCCTTCGAGCATCCAACGACACAGGTTGGGGTGGTCGCCCAAGGGCAGCTTTTGCCAGCCGTGCAGGTGCATGGGCGAGGCCAGCGCAATATCGGCGATGGTGGGGCCTGCCGTGCCGGCAACCCACTGGTGGTTCGCCAGGCGTGCATCGAGGATTCCGGCCAACTTGTGGAAATTGGGGGCCTGCGCGTCCAAGACGGCGGCGTCCGCTGCACCACCCAACAAAGGCTTGACGCAGTTCTCGACCAGGAAGGTGTAGCAGCTGGGGAACCAGGAAGCGGATTCCCAGAACATCCAGCGGTTGATGTCGGTGCGGGTCTTGAGGTCTTGGGGGTAGGCCGATGCGTGGCCCACCTTGTCGGCGGCGTACTGCAGGATGGCATTGGATTCCCACAGCACGAAGTCGCCATCGACCATCGCCGGAATCGAGGCGTTCGGGTTGATGGCGGTGTAGGCCGGGTCTTTCTGCTCGGCCTTGAAATAGTCCACATGGACCAGTTCGTAAGGTGCACCCATCAGGTCCAGCCCGGCGATGACTTTGCGGCAGTTGATGGTGATGGGGTCGGCGTAAATCTTCATGGCGTCTCCTGCTCCTGTGGTCTTTGATGCGGGTCGAACTGGCCCGCTGACCAAAGTCTGAGGGATTGACCGTGGGCTGCCTATACCGTTCAATGCGAACAGTTTGTCCACCAGATGGAAACAATCATGATCAGCACCGACATGCTGGCCGCCTTCGTGAAAGTAGCCGAAACCTACAGCGTCAGCCGCAGCGCTCAGAGCCTGGGTGTTGGGAAGAGCGTGGTGAGCAAGCGGGTGGCCCAACTGGAGGAGGTGGTGGGCACGACGCTCTTCAGCCGGAGCACGCGGCGCGTGGCGCTGACACCGGCCGGCGAGACCTACCTAGAGCATGCGCGCCGTGCGTTGGCCGAGATGGCCGCGGGGGAGGAGAGGCTGCGCGCGCTGCGCTCGGACCTCAATGGCCGCATTCGCGTGACGGCACCGGTGTCCTGGGGGCAGCGGGTACTCAGCCGGAGGCTGCCGGAATTCCTGCGGCTGCACCCGGGCATCGAGATTGAACTGATGCTGGCCGACCGGGTGATGGATGTGGCCTACGAGCGAATCGATGTCGCCCTGCGCTGGAGCGCCACGGCGGCGCAACCGGACCTGAACGTGACGCCGGTGGCGGTGGTGAGTTGGATGCTGGCGGCCTCACCCGCCTGGCTGGCCATGGTGGGCGAACCGAAGGAGCCCGCCGACCTGCCCGCCCTGCCCTGCCTGTTCTACTGGCGCGAGCCGTCCGACGATTGGTGGACGCTGGTGGATGGCCCACGCCGCCAACGGGTTCATGTGCGCAGCCGCTACCACGTGGACAACCCGGAGGCGGTACTGGATGCGTGCCTGCAGGGTTTGGGTGTGGCCTTGTTGCCCGATTACCTGTGCGCTGACGCACTGGTGGAGGGCCGGCTGGTGCGGGTGCTGCCGGGCTGGACACCGCAGACGCGGTTCGGCAACCAGATCACGGCCTTGGTGCCGCCAGAGCGCCTGCGTTTGCCGCGCAACCGGGAGTTGTTGCGGTTTTTGACGGAACGCGCCTGAGCAGCCCCAAAATCGCGACATCGCGGAGAACTTCTGGGAAAACGCGTGCAGCGCACCTGCAGGCAAGAACTCTGTCGACAGATCTTCGCAGCAGCCAAGGAGTCAATACATGATCAGCGGTGTCTGGACGAGCGCGGACTTCAGGGCCAACAGTCAGGCTGCGACATTCATGGGCAAGGAAATTTCCAACCGCCCCCCTCTGCTGACGGCCATCGAGGCCGCACTCGATCAGTTGCATGAACAAGCGCAGGAACATGCCTTGCTCAACCTTCACTTCGTTGAGGACGCTTGCAAGGCGTGGATCACTGGACATCCGCAAGCGTCCGCAACACCGGTCAAGGGCATGAAGACATCGAGCCGGATGAGGGCCATCGTGGCGCTTCAGTCGCAAATGAAAGTCAAGCGCGAGAGCCTTTACCTTATATCGCCTGAAGACCGCCAGGCTCGCGAACTCATCACCGCGCAATACGAGACCAGCACGCAGGTGTTGGGCATCGCGCCGGGTAACCAAGACCCGCGCCTGGACAAGGGGCGCGCCGCGTTTCATCAGGAACTGCTGCAGGCGACCATCGACCGAGCACGGCGCTTGGGGCACGCTGATGACGACCTGAACACAGAGCAGTTGGGCTTTCTGGCCGCAAAGGCGGCATTGAAGATCGACGGTGTGATCGATCCCAAGAATCACGCACGATGCAGAGTTGAGGCGATGCGGATCCTGTGCGCCATGTTGACCAAGAACCGTGCCCTGATTCAGCAATTCAACGGCACCGGCATTGAGGTAGTGGTGGTGCCGGCCAATCGGCCGATGACGGACCTTCCCGAGTTCGCGACGCTCAAGGGCGTCAAGATCAGCCAGGAAGGTGGTTCTCCGCGCACATGGGACCCGACTCGGGGAGTCGGCGGGCTCACGGTCAACACCGACAGCGGGCAGAAGCTGTATGTGGCCATCACGGAAGAAAACCTGCTGGGCACACAGGTCAGCGCGGAAGTTTCGGCGATCGGCGGTGGGTGTTATGAAGCCCGGTACTCGACCACATCACACGAATTTGCACATGGGTTGCACATCAGCAGTGCCATGACCCCCGCGCAAAAGGCCACCATCGCCCGTTGCTTTGCTGCCAGAAAACGCGCACGCATAGATGCAGCGACAAGTTGCATCATCATCGAAGACCACAGCCTGATACCGACACCACTCGCACTCCATCAGGTGTTCACTGAAGAGTGGGCCGATGGTCCGCGCATGCGAGCGGTGCCGCTGCCGGCGCCCAAGAGTTATCACGTCTACAAAGGGGCGGCGTATGTCATGCAACCCGGCGGCGGGGCCTACCTGCAGTACACGACGACCTATGAATTGCAGGACTGTTATTCGGCGTTTGATGAGCGCGAGTACTTCGCGCAACTCGTCAATGCCTACCTGGGTGCCAACGGAGGCACGGACCCTTACACCCGTCGCCCAAGAAACAATGGGGACGCCTGGGTGAGGGCCAATGAAAACCGGGACATGGTCAATCTGCTCGATGAACTCTTCTCGGCGGGCACCCACTCACATTTCGGGCAATCGCGCCTTGACGACACCAATGTCCAGGATGATGGCTCGGATGTCACGACGGTGGGTGACTTCATCCGCGCGTGAAGGTTTTTGACCGGACAAAAAGCACAACGGGTCAGCCCCTTTTGGGAGATGACCCGTTGGTTTTATTGGCGCGGCTGGCAGGATTCGAACCCACGACCCCTTGGTTCGTAGCCAAGTACTCTATCCAACTGAGCTACAGCCGCTGAGCCGCGCATCATAGCACGGTAATCAGACGAGTTCAGCAGCCTGTCGGAAACAGCGGTTGGCGGTGTCGGGGTCGTCCTTCTGCTGGGCGAGTTGGGCCAGGCGGCACCAAGCGTCGCGCCGCACTTCGGGCGGTACGGCGGCACGAACGGTTTGCTCGAGCAAAGGTTGGGCCTTGCCCCAGAGCTGGCGTTCGGCATACACCGCGGCTGCAACCGCCTGGACCATCGGTTCGCGCCCGTGGGAGGCGGCCAAATTCTCGACAGGCCCGAGCCATTCGGGCTCGATGCCCTTGACCACGCGCCACACGCTCAGTGCCAGTTGATGGCGCTGATCGACCTGCAGTGCGGCGGCAGACTCCCAGGCCAGACGCAACACGCGCCGCGCCCAGGCAGCGTCGCCCAAGGCCGTGGCGCGCCGCACCGCATGGGCCAACACCGTGCTGTCTTGGCGGTCTTCGCGCTCCAGCTCCATCCACAGCCGCTGCAGGCCTTCGGGGTCGCGCGCGGAATCCAGCACGGCCACGGCCAGGGTGCGGATGAGGCTTCGGGCCGCCTCGGGCTTGAACGCCTGGTGCTTGGCCAATTGGCGCACCGCCTTGAGGGCTTCAGCCGGTTGATGGGCCAATTGATGCGCCTGCAACCGCAGCCGTTGGGCCTGGATGCGGCGCGCTGCGCCCGGCGGGAGTTGGGCCAGGAAGCCGAGCGCCGCCTGCGCATCGTGGTCATCGAGGGCCCATTCGGCGCGCAGCAGCGCCAGCCCTTCGGCGGCCGAAGGTGCGCGGGCACGGGCGTCACCGGCATCGCGTGAAACGATGGCGCTGTCCAGGCACGCTTGCGCGGCGCGGGCCTGCGCATCACGCCCGGCGCGGTCCTGCAAGCGGTGCATGGCCATGGCCGCCAGCAGGTGGTTGATGGCCTGCGTTTCGGCATGACCGGCACGCTCAGAGAGGTCACGCGCAAGTTCCTGCGCCCGCTCGGCGGCCTTCACCGCACGCGAATAGCGCGCCGCATAGGACTCGAGCAGGGCCTGGCGCTGCGCGGCCTGCAGAGCCTGTTCGCGGCGTTCGGTGCGCCAGGCCTTTGCGCGGGCGGGCAGGCCCGCCAGCCAGCGCGTCAGGCGCACACTGCCGGTCAGGGCAACGAAACCGCCGAGCAGCGCCAGGATGAAGAGGTTCAGCGAGATGTCGAGCCGCCAGCCGCGCCAGTAGAACGAGGCCAGGCCGTCGTTGGCACCGAGGGTCATGGCGGCCACGACCGCCACGACAAAGAGCAGGACGAGCCAGACGACGAGCTTCATGCGCCGCCCTGGTTCAGCGCAGGGTGTTGACAGCCGCCAACGCCGCGAGGGTTTCGTCGGGGCGGGGCAGCGTGACCTGGCGCGAAAGCTGGCCCACCTGGCGCATCAGGTCGAGTGCGACGGCCACGCGCCGCGAGGAGGGGTCGAAGTAGCGCTCGAGGGTGCGCTGCGCGTCGCGCAAGTCGGACTGCGCCACATCGAACTGGCGCGACAACAGCGCCAGGCGGGCGTTGAGCAGACGCAGCTTGAGGTTTTCTCGCAGGAAGAATTGCTGCTCGGGTGCGGACAGGGCTGCTTCGGGATTGTCGATGCGGGTGATGCGCACCAGAGCGCGCAGCTCGGCCCAAGCAGCGGACAAGCCGTGAAGGCCCCACTGCGCTGCGCGGGTCAGCGTCTCTTCCCACGCGCGCGCGGTGGCGGGCGTGGAAACCGCGGTGTTGGGCGATGAAGCGGGCTCGCCAGGGGAGGCAGAGCCACTTGGTGCCGGTGCCGGTGCCGGTGCGTGGGCGGCAGCGGGGCTGGAGGAGTTGGAGTTGGAGTTGGAGTTGGAGTTGGAGTTGGGGTTGGGGTTGGGGCCGGCCACGGCCGGTGCGGCTTTGGCCACGGCTGTCAGAGGCAAGTCGTCGATCTGGCGGGCCACTTCGTCGATTCGGATCACCAGAGTGGCCACATCCACTTGGGATGCGCCGCGCACCCGCTCCAAATCACGCAGCACCGCACGGCGCACACGCTCGAGCCGGGGTTGGTTGTGGCGGGCCAGGCGCTCGTCGGCTTGGCGCAGCGTGGCAATCAAGGGTTCGAGGGAGCCGGTGAGGGCGGCCTGCTGCTGGGCAATGCGCAGGGCCGATTCGATGTCGGCCAGCAGGTTTTCGTCGCGCGAACGGCTGAGCGACTGGATGAGTTCATCAAGTTGGGTGCGCTGCACGGCAGCTTCCGCCACCCGGGCTTCGAGCAGGGCCATGCGCGCGGCAGATTCGCGCGCGGTGTCTTGTGATTGACGGGCCAGCACCAGGGCTTCGCCGGATTCCGTCTGCGACTGCTGCTGACGGGCCACCAACTGCTGTTCGAGTTGCTTGACTCGCTGTTGCGACATCCAAGCCAAAGCCAAGGCAGCCACGACAGCCAGGGCCAACAGGGCGGCCACCCAGGGCGCCCAAGCCGGCGTGGCGGGCGCGGCTTGTACAGCGGTGGGAACTGCCGCAGCCGTTGATGAAGACGTGGGTGAAAACGTAGGTGAAGGCGCGACTGAAGGCGCAGCTGAAGAAGCCTGTGCAGGCGCCGGAGTGGGGGTCGCAGGAACTTCAGGGTTCACGGTGGATTCGATTGTAAGAGGCCACCACCGAGGCCAGGTCGGCACGACACACTTGGGCCTGCCTCAGGCCCAGGCCCAGCGCGCGTTCGAGTATGCGCGGATGGGTGGCCAGGGCCTGGGCGCGGGACACCCAAAGGGACAGGTCGATGGCCGGCGCGTGTTCCTGCAGCAAGGGCAGCAGATGGTCCAAGGCTTCGCTGCTGGACAGCAGCCACACCGCCCGGTCGGCTTGGGCCAAGGCCTGGTGCAGCACAGCCTGTTCAGCCGGTGTGGGCAGCGGCGCGCCACGCCGGTAGGCGGCCACCGTGCGCACCTGCGCGCCCGCTTCTTTCCACCGCTCGATCAGCCAATCACGCCCGCCCTCGCCGCGCACCACCCAAACCTGTTGGCCAGCCCATGAATGGCGCTCCAGTTCAGGCCACAGGGATTCGGAATCGAACTGCGCAGCGTCCGCGGGGGGCTGCACGATGTGCGAAAGCGGCACGCCAAGAGCCTGCAAGGCAGCCGCGGTTCCAGGGCCTGGCGCCACGGCCAGCGTGTGCATGGGCCAGGGTTGGGGCAAGGGCGCGGCCGCCTGGAAACCCGCCACCGCATTGGGGCTGACGAACATCACGGCCTTGCAGA
Organism: Azohydromonas lata NBRC 102462; assembly: GCA_945878385.1. Lineage (GTDB taxonomy): Bacteria > Pseudomonadota > Gammaproteobacteria > Burkholderiales > Burkholderiaceae_C > RFTU01. The sequence continues at coordinate 8,063 of CAMCTE010000122.1, forward strand.
AAGCCAACTGCTGGCGGGCGTGCAGCACGGCTTGGGCATCAGGCGAAGGATGGATGCCCAACAGCGGCAGGGCTTGGGCGTCGACGCCACAGGCTT
>CAMCTE010000123.1 GCA_945878385.1 Azohydromonas lata NBRC 102462
GCAATTCCGCTGCGCACAGCGCCACGGCCGTGTGAGCCTCGTCAAGCACGCGGCCCATCAGGATGAAACCGTGGATCTGCCGTTCGAAACACACATGGCTGCAGGTCACGCCGGCCTGCGCCAAGGCCTGCGCATAGGCCAAGCCCTCGTCTCGCAGTGGGTCGAAGCCGGCCGTCATCACCAATGCCGGCGGCAAGCCTTGCAGTGAGGGATGCAGCAGGGGTGAGGCCCGCCAGTCGCTGTCCTGTGGGGCGTCGCCCATGTAGTGGCCGTGGTAGTAGGACAACATGTCGCGTGTGAGCAGGTAACCCTGGCCGTTGCTCAGATGCGAGGGTGCGCCGCGGCGCATGTCGGTGGCGGGGTAGATCAGCAGTTGGTGCCGAAGCGACTCGAAGACTTCGCGCGGACCCGAATCCCTCAGCATCAGCGCCACAACGGCTGCCAAGTTGCCGCCAGCGCTGTCGCCGCCCACGGCCAGGCGCTCACGGTCGATGCCCAGTTCCGCCGCATGGGCGTGCACCCAGCGGGTCGCCGCCTCACAGTCGTCGACTGCTGCGGGAAAGCGGTGCTCAGGCGCCAGCCGATAGTCCACCGACACCACCACCACCCCGGCGGCCAGCGCCAACTGGCGGCACAGCGTGTCGTGGGTATCGAGGTCACCGATTACCCAGCCGCCGCCATGGAAGAACACCAGGCCCGGCAGTTGGGGTCCGTCTTGTGTGCCCACTGGATGGATCACCCGAAGACGCACCGGCGGCGCCAGGGGCGATTCGGGGTTCAGGTCGACGCTGCGGGCCACCTGCGGCGGTGCGGGTTGGGTGGCGGCTTTGCGATCGAGGTAGCTGCGACGGGCATCGGGCACCGACAGCGTGTGCATCGGCGGCACGCCCCGGTCGATCATCAGTTGCAGCAGGGCTTGGGCTTGAGGGTGAAGCATGTTCTGGGGTGTGGTCTGGTCGGTTCACAGGGCGCGACGCCGCGCCATCGGCGGGTTGCGCGAAAAGTATTGGCGTATGCCTTGGTGCAGGGCTTCGACCAGGCCGGCCTGGTAGTCGCGGTCGGCCAGTCGGCGCTCTTCATCCGGGTTGGAAATGAAGGCCGTTTCCACGAGTACGCTGGGGACATCAGGCGCCTTGAGCACCGCAAAGCCTGCTTGCTCTACGCGCCGCTTGTGCAGGCGGCCCACGCGGTCGAGTTGGCTCAGCATCGCGCTGCCCAGTTGCAGGCTGTCGTTGATCTGCGCGGTGGTGCTCATGTCCAGCATGGCGCGCAGCACCTGCGCATCGGCCACTTGGGCATTGATGCCGCCCACTGCATCCGAGGCGTTTTCCCGGTCGGCCATCCAGCGTGCAGCCGAACTGCTGGCCCCTTGCGTGGACAGCGCGTACACCGAGGCCCCGCGCGCCTGCGGCGTGTAGAAGGCGTCGGCGTGGATGGAGACGAACAGGTCGGCCTGCACACGCCGAGCGCGGCGCACCCGTTCGCCCAGGGGTACGAAGTAATCGCTGTCGCGGGTCATGTAGGCCCGCATGCCCGGCGTGGCGTTGATGCGGTCGCGCAACTGCAATCCAATGGAAAGCACCACATCCTTCTCTTTCAGGCCGCTGGGCCCCACGGCGCCCGGGTCTTCACCCCCATGGCCGGGGTCGATGGCCACGATGATCAGGCGCTCCAGCGGCTCCGGCCTTTGCCCCACACGCCCGATGAAGTCGCCCAGCGCATCGTCTGCCTGGCGCTGGGCCTGGCCCTCGGCGCGCAGCTTGTCCTGCAGGAACTGCAGCAGCGGGTCCTGCTCCACCGTGGGGTAAAGGTCGAACACGGTGCGGTGTTGGTAGGCCGCCACCGGTGCAAGGCTGAAGACCTGGGGCGCCACACCCTGCTTGAGGTCGAGCACCAGGCGCACCACCCGTGGTTGGAATTGCCCCACGCGCACCGCGCCGATGTAGGGGTCGTCGGGTTGCACCTGGGCCACCAGGTCGCGCAGCTGGCTGGACAGCTCGAGCCCCTCGATGTCGACCACCAGCCGTTCCGGGTTGGCCAGCCGTTGGTGGTTCACACTCAGCGCGCTGTCGGATTCGATGGTCACGCGCGTGTATTGCGCAGCCGGCCACACCCGCACCGCCCTGACCACACTGGCCCAAGCGTGGCGCGGTAACCCCAAGGCGAGCCAGGCGGCACCCAGGCCTTGCAGAAAGTGGCGGCGCATCGGGGGCTTCATGTCAATCTCGGCCTGTGGCCATGAGCGCCTGCATCAAGCGCTGCCCTTCTGAAGTGTGCGCTTCAAGCCGCACCTCACGGGCCTGCCCTGCGCCCATGCTCAGGTGCAGTGCCAGGTCCGGCGTGGGCAGCAGCCCTTGGGCCTTTTGCGGCCACTCGCAAATCTTCAGGCCGCTGGCGGCGAACACATCGCGAAAGCCCGCGTCTTCCCATTCCTGTGGGTCGGCAAAGCGGTAGAAGTCGAAATGGGCCACGGGCCAGCCCACATCGTAGGGCTCCATGACTGCGTAGGTGGGGCTCTTGATGCGGCCGTGTACGCCCAGGGCCTGCAACAGGTGACGGGTGAAGGTGGTCTTGCCGGCACCCAGGTCACCATGCAGCGTCAGTACGGCATTCACAGGCCGGGCGCCGGCCAGGGCGAGGGCGGTGGCACGGCAGGCCGGCTCATCGGCCCACTGCAGGGTCGCGGTTTCTAGAATGGCGGTATGCGTCACGATGCACCACAGTTGGGGCACGCCCCTGGGCTTACCGGAGGAGGGGCCCTGAGCCCGGGCGACCTGCAAGCCATTTGGCAGTATCTGCAAGATCAGGCGCGTGTCTTGGGATTCTCACAGATCGGCGTGGCCGATGTGGACCTGGGCAGCGCGGAAGCGGGTTTCGCGGCATGGCTGGAAGCCGGCTTCGCCGGTGAGATGGGCTACATGGCGGCGCACGGCCTGAAGCGCATGCGCCCGGCCGAATTGGTGCCCGGCACGGTGCGCGTGATCACGGCTCGGATGGACTACTTGCCCGGCCCCGGGCCGGCGGATGGGGGCGCCACCGCAGGCTCAGCCCATGAGCCTGCCTGGCGGGCCATCGAGTGGCGGCGCTTGACGCAGCCCCAGCAGGCCACCGTATCACTGTATGCGCGTGGCCGCGACTACCACAAGGTGCTGCGCCAACGCCTGGCACGCCTGGCAGAAAGCCTGCAGGCGCGAATCGGGCCCTTTGGCCACCGCGCCTTCACCGATTCCGCACCCGTGGCGGAAGTGGAGCTTGCCCAACGCAGCGGCCTGGGTTGGCGCGGCAACCACACCCTGCTGCTGCACCGCGAAGGCGGCTCCCTGTTTTTTTTGGGCGAACTGTTCGTTGACCTGCCGCTGCCCGTGACCCCGACGGTCAGCCACCATTGCGGCCAGTGCAGTGCCTGCATCGAGGCGTGCCCCACTCAGGCCATTGTGGCGCCGTACCGCTTGGATGCGCGCCGCTGCATCAGCTACCTCACCATCGAACATGCCGGCCCCATTGCACCAGAGTTGCGGCCTTTGATGGGCAACCGAATCTATGGCTGCGACGACTGCCAACTGGCCTGCCCGTGGAACAAGTACGCTCAGCTCAGCGCCGTTCCCGATTTCCAGCCCAGGCCTGGTCTGCAGGACCCGGAACTGCTGGCCCTGTGGGCCTGGACGGAGCCCGAATTCCTGCAGCGTACGGAAGGCAGCGCCATCCGCCGTATCGGCTACACGCGCTGGAGGCGCAACCTGGCGGTGGCCCTGGGCAACGGTCTGAGGGTCAACACGGAGGAACCTTCTGTCGCGGGGGAACTCCACCCATCCGTGCAGTCCGCAGCAGCCTGGAAGGTGGAGGCCCGAGAGGCCTTGCGGGCCGCGCGGCCTGCAGCCTGTGCGTTGGTGCGTGAACACATCGACTGGGCGTTGGCCCAGAGATGAAGCCCCGCCCTCGGGAGATTCCCTAGGGCTCGCCGTGAAAACGCGTAGATCCCTGCGGGGGTCCCCCACCATAATCCTTGGATCGCATCCGTCACTTGGAGTCTCCTGCATGAAGCGTCTGACCCTCAAGCTCCTGTCTCTGGCCTGCCTGGCCGCGCTGGGCGCCGCACCGCTGTCCGCCTTGGCGCAAAGCGCCTACCCGACCAAGCCGGTTCGGCTGATCGTGCCCTTCGCACCGGGCGGCACCACCGACATCGTGGCACGCATCGTGGCCGAGAAGCTCGGGAGCGCGCTCGGGGCCAATGTGGTGGTCGAAAACCGCGCGGGCGGCGGCGGTTCGGTGGGCGCGCTGGAAGTGGTGCGGGCCGCACCGGACGGCCACATCCTGGGCATGGCCACCGTCTCCACCACCGCGGCCAATCCGGCCATCAACGCCCGAATCGGCTATGACCCCATTGCCGATTTCACGCCGATCATCAACATCGCCGCCACGCCCAATGTGATCGCGGTGCACCCGAGCTTTCCAGCCCGTGATTACACGGCCTTTGTGGCCGAATTGAAGAAGTCTCCCGGCAAGCACAGCTACGCCAGCTCCGGCACTGGCGGCATCGGCCACCTGCAGATGGAGCTCTACAAGAGCCTGTCGCAGACCTTCGTGCTGCACATTCCCTACCGGGGTGCCGGCCCCGCGCTCAACGACACCGTGGCCGGCCAGGTGCCGGTCATCTTCGACAACATGCCTTCGGCGCTGCCCTTCATTCGGGACAACCGCCTGGTGCCCATCGTCGTGGCCGCGCCCCAGCGCTTGGCCCAGTTGCCCAATGTGCCCACCTTCAAAGAGGTGGGCCTGGAGCCGGTCAACCGCATGGCCTACTACGGCGTCCTGGGCCCCAAGGGCATGCCCAAGGATGTGGTGGACAAAATCAACGCTGCGGTTCGCAAGGTGCTGGAAGACGCTTCCGTGCGCAAGCGCATCGAGGACACCGGCTCGCTTGTGATCGGCAACACCCCGGGTCAGTTCGCCGACCAGATCAGGGCCGAGTTCGATGTCTACAAGAAAGTGGTGGCCGAGCAGAAGCTCAAGTTGGATTGACTGAGACTGCAACGGTCCTGCCCGCTGCCACGGCCAGCGTGGTGGACCGATTTCTGGACGCGCTCTGGCTGGAAGACGGCCTGAGCGCGTTGACACTGGCCGCCTACCGGCGCGACCTCACGCTCTATGGGCGGTGGTGGCACGGCCAACGTTCCAACCCGGCCCCGCATGACACCATCCTGCTGACCACCGAAGCAGACCTGCTGGCCTATATGGCTGCGCGGCATGTCCAGTCCCGCGCCACCACGGTCAACCGGCGAACGACCGTCTTCAAGCGCTTCTTCCGCTGGGCCCTGCGCGAACACCTGATCGCCCAGGACCCGACGCTGAAGATGGCCGGCAGCAAGCAGCCCTTGCGCGTGCCCAAGGCCCTGAGCGAGGCGCAGGTGGAAGCGCTGCTGGCAGCACCCGACACCGAGACGCCCTTGGGCCTGCGTGACCGCGCGATGTTGGAGCTGATGTATGCCAGCGGCCTGCGCGTGACGGAACTGGTGGCGATCAAGACCGTGCAGGTGGGCCTGTCTGAAGGTGTGCTCAAGGTGATGGGCAAGGGTGCGCGCGAGCGCCTGGTGCCCTTCGGTGATGAGGCCCACCGCTGGATGGACCGCTATTTGAAGGAGGCCCGAGCGGTCATCCTCAAGGGCCAGGCCAGCGACGCTCTGTTCGTCACCTCGCGCGGTGGTCCGATGACGCGCCAGATGTTCTGGACACTCATCAAGCAGCATGCCTTCACCGCGGAAGTGAAGGTGCCGCTCTCGCCCCACACACTGCGCCATGCGTTCGCCACGCATTTGCTCAACCACGGGGCCGACCTGCGCGTGGTGCAGATGCTGCTGGGCCACGCCGACATTTCCACCACCACCATCTACACGCATGTGGCGCGCGAGCGCTTGCGCCAACTGCACCAGCAGCACCACCCCCGGGGCTAGTAGGGCTGGTCCAGCGCGTTGATTTCCTCGGCCTCGAAGCCCGCGCGGCGGCGGGCCTCCAGGTTGAAGGGGGGCTTCAGACGGGGCGCACCGTGTGCACGCGCCAGTGCCCGAAACTCTGAAAGTGGCTCCAGCCCACGCTGTGCGCACAAGTGGCGAAACCAGCGGTTGCCCACTTCCACATGGCCCACCTCATCACGCAGGATGATGTCCAGGATCTGCACCGCGCGTTCGTCGCCTGCACGGCGCAGGCGCGCCTGCATCGGGGGCGTGGCGTCCAGGCCGCGCGCCTCCAACAAGCGGGGCACCAGAGCCATGCGGGCCAGCGCGTCGTGCGCGGTCTTGGCCGTCATCATCCACAGGCCGTCGTGGGCCTCGAAGTCGCCATAGGCATGGCCTAGGCTGCGCAGGTGTGCCTGAAGCAGGCTGAAGTGCAGCGCTTCCTCACCGGCCACACGCAGCCAATCTGCATAGAAGGCCTCGGGCATGCCGGGAAACCGCCACACCGCATCCAGCGCCAGATTGATGGCGTTGAACTCAATGTGGGCCACTGCATGGATGAGTGCGGCGTGGCCCTGCGGTGTATTCGGTGAGCGCTGCGGCAGGTCACGCGGCGCCACCAAGCGCGGCGTGGCGGGCCGGCCGGGCAGGGCGCTTGCCCCGCACTCATCAAGGGGTTCATCTACAACCGTGTGCGCATCCAGCTTCACCGAACCGTCCTGCCACGCCTGCAAAAGCGCCGCCACGGCGGCGGCTTTTTCATCGGGTTCGCACAGCAACAAGGCCTGCAGCGCGCGCGCACGCATGTCATTCATCCCTAGAATTATCGGATGTCCGAGTTGCGCAAATTCATCTTCGAAGGCCTGCCCGTGCGCGGCATGCTGGTTCGCCTGACCGATGCCTGGCAAGACCTGCTCATGCGTCGCGCGCAGGCTGAATCCGGTACCTACCCCGAGCCGGTGCGCAGCCTTCTGGGTGAAATGGCCGCTGCTGCCGTGCTGATGCAGTCCAACATCAAGTTCAATGGCGCACTCATCCTGCAGGTGCAGGGTGATGGGCCCGTGCGCCTGGCTGTGGCGGAAGTGCAGCCCGACTTGAGCTTTCGGGCCACGGCCACCGTGCAGGGCGCGGTGGCGGAGGGCTCACGCCTGGAAGCCTTGCTCAATGTGCACGGACAGGGCCGCTGCGCCATTACGCTGGACCCGAAGGACCGGCTGCCCGGCCAACAACCCTACCAGGGCGTGGTGCCCCTGCACGGCGATCAGCGCGAGCCCTTGCAGAACCTCTCGGAAGTGCTGGAGCACTACATGCTGCAGTCCGAGCAGTTGGATACCCGCCTGGTTTTGGCGGCCAACGACGAGATGGCCGCGGGCCTGTTGATCCAGCGGCTGCCGGTGGGTGGCGAGTCCAACTTAGCCGGTTCGAACTGGAAGAGCGACGAAGAAGCCATCGGGCAGTCGGAAGACTTCAATCGCATTGCGCATCTGGCGGCCACCCTCACGCGAGACGAATTGCTGGCCCTGGACGCTGACACCGTGTTGCGGCGTCTGTTTTGGGAAGAGGATGTTCGCCACTTCGAACCGCTGCGCCCGCGCTTTGCCTGTCGCTGCTCGCGTCAGCGGGTGCAGCGCATGCTCAGCGGCCTGGGGGCTGAAGAAAGCCACAGCATCCTGGAAGAACGCGGTCGGGTAGACATCGGCTGTGAGTTCTGCGGCGCGCAGTATGTGTTCGACGCGGTGGATGTGGCGCAGATGTTCACGCCCGATTCCGATCAGCCTCCGGCTTCCAAACAGGTGCAATAGCCGCTTGCACATGCCGCAAGGCACTGGCCAGGCGTTCAGTGCCAGTCCCCGTCACTTCTCCGTAGGCCAAGCCAGCGCCGCCCAGCTGGGCGATGACCATTTGGCGCACCGGGCCCCTCACATGGGCGCCATCACGCTGAATTCCATCAGCCTGCCAGGGCAGGTCGTTGGCCGTGACCAGCGTCACCGCGTACAAGCGCTGCGTGTGCAGCGCGGTATCCATGAGCGAATCGTCCTGGAACAGCAGCCGGCTGTAGATGGCCGTCATCAAGGCGGTGGTGTCGGCCACCACGATGTCGTGGCCCTGGCAAGCCACCTCGATCCGGCGCGTCTGCTCGGCAGCGATGGCGGCTTGTTCATCAGGCCTGGGCGTACGGCCTTGTTGTTCACACCAGTGGCGCAGCCA
>CAMCTE010000124.1 GCA_945878385.1 Azohydromonas lata NBRC 102462
CGCTGAAATCCAATTCGTGCTGCGGGCCCAGCCGGGCCAATTCCTCGGCCACGCTGCGCTGGCCCGCCTCGAATACCAAGCCGTTCCAAGTTTGAACCGGGTAGTTGCGCAGGTTCAGGCAGGGATCGTCTGCGAAATGCGGCGCGCCCACCAACTGCCCGTGCAGGTCGTAGGTCCAGCGGTGCAAGGGGCACACCACATGCTGGCGCGTGTGCCCTCGGCCCTTGAGCATCACCGCCTGGCGGTGGCGGCACACGTTGGAGATGAGTTCCACCCCGTCGCGCGTGCGAACCAGTGCGCGCCCTTCGCCCTCGGCGGGCAAAGCGAAATAGTCGCCCATCTCGGGCACGGACAATTCGTGCCCCAGATAGCGTGGGGAAGCATCAAAGATCAGCCGTTGTTCCTCCAGGAACAACGCCTCGCTGAAGTAAGACGAAACCGAGAGTTGAGAGCGGCTGCGCTCCAGGGCTTCCAGCCCGATGCTCAGGTCCGACATGATCCCCAGAAACCTCCAAAGGCAAGGGGACGGGATTCTACCCACTGCGAAATACCCCGAAGCGAAGGATGATGTCAAGCGGCGATGTCAACTTGGATTGACAGTTGGCCGGCGCCTACAATTCGAGGTTTCGATGGCCCCCGCAAGATGATGTCCACCGCTGCCGAAGACCCCACCGGCCCTGCCGACCCGCCCCTGCCCGAGCGCTATGAAGACGCGCTGGCCGAGCTGGACGACCTGGTGCAGGCCATGGAGTCCGGGCGCTTGCCGCTGGATGAACTGTTGGTGGCCTACCAGCGGGGGGCCACCTTGTTGGCGTTCTGCCGCGACCGCCTTCAGGCAGTCGAAACGCAGGTCAAGGTGCTGGAAGAAGGCCAGCTCAAGCCGTGGAGAGCTGCATGACCAGCGCCACACTGCAGGAATGGACCGCAGACCAACTGCAGAGGGTGGAAGCGGCGCTTTCGGCCTGGGTGCCGGCAGACGCGCCGGCCGGCCTGGGGGACGCCATGCGCTACGGCGTGCTGGACGGAGGCAAGCGCCTTCGACCCCTGCTGGTGCTGGCCGCCAGCCAAGCGGTCAATGGCCACCCAGCAGCAGCCCTGCGCGCGGCCTGTGCGGTTGAACTGATCCATGCCTACTCGTTGGTGCACGACGACATGCCCTGCATGGACAACGATGTCCTGCGCCGAGGCAAACCCACCGTGCATGTGAAGTTCGGCCAGGCCCAGGCCATGTTGGCCGGAGACGCCATGCAGGCCTTGGCCTTCGAATTGCTGACGCCGACTGAAGAAGGCGCCATCGAGCCCGCCTTGCAGGCCCGGCTGGTGGGTTTGCTGGCGCGTGGTGCCGGTCACTCCGGCATGGCCGGCGGCCAGGCCATCGACCTGGCCAGCGTGGGCCGTTCGCTCGGCGAATCGGAACTGCGCCGCATGCACGAACTCAAAACCGGTGCCCTGTTGCAGGCCAGTGTGGACATAGGTGCAGCCTGCGGCGATGCCGACTCGGCCACCTGTACGGCACTCAGCCGTTATGGGCATGCCATTGGTCTGGCATTCCAGGTGGTCGACGACATTCTGGATGTGACGCAAGACACCGAAGTGTTGGGCAAGACAGCCGGCAAGGACCAGGAACAGGCCAAACCCACCTATGTTTCCCTGATGGGCCTGGATGCCGCCCGGCGCCACGCCCATCAACTGCACGAGCAGGCGCTGGCGGCTTTAGAGGCCTGCGCCCTGCCCGATACCCAACGCCTGCGTGAACTCGCAGACCTGGTGGTGCACCGCCACCACTGAAGGCGCATCCACGCCCGAAGGAGGACCTGTCTATGTCCAACCCCACCTACCCCCTTCTGCAGTCCGTCAATGCGCCGGCCGACCTGCGCAGGCTGTCGCGCCTGGAATTGAAGTCGCTGGCCCGCGAATTGCGCGACTTCCTGCTCCATTCCGTGGGCAAGACCGGCGGCCACCTGTCCAGCAACCTGGGCACGGTGGAACTCACCATCGCGCTGCACGCGGTGTACAACACCCCGGAAGACCGCCTGGTGTGGGACGTGGGCCACCAGACCTACCCGCACAAGATCCTCACCGGCCGGCGCGAACGCTTCCACACCCTGCGCCAACTGGGTGGCCTGTCGGGCTTTCCGCGGCGCGATGAAAGCGAGTACGACACCTTCGGCACGGCGCACTCCTCCACCTCCATCTCAGCCGCCTTGGGCATGGCCCTGGGCGCCCAGCTCAAGGGTGAGAACCGCAAGGCCGTGGCCATCATCGGCGACGGCGCCATGAGCGCGGGCATGGCCTTTGAGGCCCTGAACAACGGTGGCGTGCCGCACGGTGGGCTGACGGCCGACCTGCTGGTCGTGCTCAACGACAACGACATGTCGATCAGCCCGCCGGTGGGCGCGCTCAACAAATACCTGGCCCGCCTGATGAGCGGCAAGTTCTACGCCGCCGCGCGCGAATCGGCCAAGAGCGTGCTGCGCAACGCGCCGCCCCTGTTTGAACTGGCCCGGCGCTTCGAGGAACACGCCAAGGGCATGGTGGCACCCTCCACCATCTTCGAAGAATTCGGCTTCAACTACGTGGGCCCCATCGACGGGCACGACCTGGACGCGCTGATTCCCACCCTGGAGAACATGCGCCAGATGAAGGGGCCGCAGTTCCTCCATGTGGTCACCAAGAAGGGCTATGGCTACAAGCTCGCCGAGGCCGACCCGATCAAGTACCACGGGCCCTCGCCTTTCGACCCCTCCCAGGGCATCCAGAAGCCGGCCACGCCGTCCAAGCCGACCTTCACCCAGGTCTTCGGCAACTGGCTGTGCGACATGGCCGCGGCCGATGCGCGGCTGGTGGGCGTCACACCGGCCATGCTCGAGGGCTCGGGCATGGTGGAGTTCCAGAAGCGTTTTCCGCAGCGTTGCCACGACGTGGGCATCGCCGAGCAGCACGCGGTGACCTTCGCCGGTGGCATGGCCTGCGAGGGCTTGAAGCCGGTGGTGGCCATCTACTCCACCTTCTTGCAACGCGGCTACGACCAACTCATCCACGATGTGGCGCTGCAGAACCTGCCCATGGTTTTCGCGCTGGACCGCGCGGGTATCGTGGGCGCGGACGGCGCCACCCACGCCGGCGCCTATGACATCGCCTTTGTACGCTGCATCCCGAACATGAGCCTGCTGGCGCCTTCTGACGAGCGCGAGTGCCGCATGGCCTTGAGCACGGCCCACGCGCAGAACCACCCGGTGGCCGTGCGCTACCCGCGCGGGGCAGGCACCGGCGTGGACGCCGGCACCGACCTGGCCACCTTCGAATGGGGCAAGGGTGTGGTGCGCCGTCAAGCTGCGCCGGCCCTGGCCGGTCAGCCGCGCGTGGCCATTCTGGCCTTCGGTACCTTGCTGCAACAGGCCCTGAAGGCGGCCGAGGCCTTGAACGCCACCGTGGCCGACATGCGCTTCGTCAAGCCCTTGGATGCCGATTTGGTGATGGAACTGGCGCGTTCGCACGATGCCCTGGTGACCCTGGAAGACGGCTGCATCATGGGCGGAGCGGGTTCCGCCGTGCTGGAGTTCCTGCAGGCCCAGGGTGTGATGATGCCGGTGCTGAATCTGGGCTACCCCGACCTGTTCATTGAGCACGGCGACCCGGCCAAGCTCAACGCGCAGATGGGGCTGGATGCGGCGGGCATTGAACGCTCGATCCGGGAGCGGTTCCAAGAGAGCACGCCTGCGGCTGCGGCCGCGGCCGCATAAGGGGTTTGCGGGCCGGCGTTTGCACACCGGCGTTTGCGCACCGGCATCCGACGTGGCGCAACCGGGTGTGCCCGGCACGCCCGCAGAGGCCGCCACCGGCAGGGTTGGCGCAGGTCGGCGACAATCCAAGGTTTTTCTGGTCCGCCGGGGCCCCACGGGCCCGATGCTTGGTTCATGACGCACCCTAACGACGCCCTGCCCATTCCCGACACGCAAAGTGAGCGCGACGAGCGGCACTTGGCCATTCAGCGCGTGGGCGTCAAGGGCGTGCGCTATCCGCTGAAGGTGCGGGTGGCCGGGCAATTGCAGCAAACAGCCGCCGACTGGACCCTGGATGTCGCCTTGCCCGCCGAAAAGAAGGGCACGCACATGTCGCGCTTCGTGGCCTGGCTCAATGATTTGGATGCCAAGGACGAGCCGCTGGATGCACACTCCCTTCGGGCTGGCCTGCAAGACATGCTGCAGCGCCTGACGGCCGATGAGGGCCGGATTGAAGCCGCCTTCACCTTCTTCATCAAGAAACGCGCGCCGGTCTCCGGGGTGGCCAGTCTTCTGGACTATCAGGGCCGTTGGGTGGCCCAGCGCGTGGCCGGCCGCACCCAGATCTGGTGCGAGGTGGCCGTACCGGTCAAGAGCCTTTGCCCCTGCTCTAAGGAGATTTCCGATTACGGCGCCCACAACCAGCGCTCGCAGGTCACCATCCGCGCCGAGGTGTTGCAATCGCTGGCCTGGGAAGACCTGGTGCGCTTTGCCGAAGAAAGCGCCTCAAGCGAAATCTGGCCGCTGCTCAAGCGGCCCGATGAAAAGTGGATCACCGAGCGGGCCTACGAGAACCCCAAGTTCGTGGAGGACCTGGTGCGCGATGTGGCGCTGCGCTTGAATGCGGAAGCCGGCATCGGCGCCTACAGCGTGGAAGTGGAGAACTTCGAGAGCATCCACAACCACTCGGCCTTCGCCCGCATCGAACGCCCGTGAGGCGGTCGCCGTCTCCTCGAGACGGCTCCGTTCAGTGCTCCCTTCAGTGCTCTCTTCAGTGCTCCCTTCAGTGAGCCTGTTCCCAATTAGGCCCCACGCCCACTTCAGCCAACAAGGGCACCTTCAGTTCGGCCACGCCAGCCATCAGGCGTGGCAAGGCCTCGCGGGCCCACGACACTTCTGAATCGGGCACCTCCAGCACCAGTTCGTCGTGCACCTGCATCACCATGCGGGTGGCACGCTGTTCGTCGCCCAAGGCCTTCTGCACGGCCATCATGGCCAGCTTGATCAGGTCAGCGGCGGTGCCCTGCATCGGCGCGTTGATGGCCTGGCGCTCGGCGGCTGCGCGGCGCGGGCCATTGCCGCCGCGGATCTCGGGCAGGTAAAGGCGGCGGCCGAAGACGGTTTCCACATAGCCGCGCTCAGCGGCCTGCGCCTTGGTCTCGTCCATGTAGCGCTTCACGCCCGCAAAGCGCGCAAAGTAGCGGTCGATGTAGTCGCGCGCGGCTTTCTGCTCGATGCCCAGGTTGGAGGCCAGGCCGAAAGCGCCCATGCCGTAGATGAGGCCGAAGTTGATGACCTTGGCGTAGCGGCGCTGCTCCGAACTCACTTCGGACACCGGCACACCGAATACCTCGCTCGCAGTGGCCTTGTGCACATCCTGGCCTTCGGCGAAGGCGCGCAGCAGGCCGGGGTCTTCGCTGATGTGGGCCATGATGCGCAGTTCGATCTGCGAGTAATCCGCACTCATCAGCACATGGCCGGGCGGGGCGATGAAGGCCTCGCGGATGCGGCGGCCCTCGGTGGTGCGGATCGGTATGTTCTGCAGATTGGGCTCGTTGCTCGACAAGCGCCCCGTCACCGCCACGGCCTGCTGGTAGCTGGTGTGCACGCGGCCCGTGCGGGCGTTCACCATCTGCGGCAGCTTGTCGGTGTAGGTGCTCTTGAGCTTGGACAGGCTGCGGTGCTCCAGCAGCTTGGCCGGCAGCGGGTAGTCAGAGGCCAACTCCTGCAGCACTTCTTCATCGGTCGAAGGCGCGCCAGTGGCCGTCTTCTTCTTGATCGGCAGGCCCAGGCGGTTGAACAGGATCTCGCCAATCTGCTTGGGTGATCCCAGGTTGAAGGGCTGGCCCGCGATCTCATAGGCCTGTTGTTCCAAGGCCATGATGCGTTCGCCCAGCTCACGGCTTTGCTGCTGCAGCACCGCCACATCCACCAGCACGCCGTGGCGCTCCATGCGCTGCAGGATCACCGCGCAGGGCAGCTCGATTTCCTGGTACACCCGCAGCAGGCCGGTCGAGCGCTCCAGGCGCGGCCACAGCACCTGGTGCACATGCAGCGTCATGTCGCTGTCTTCGCCCGAATAGCGGGTGGCCTTGTCCAAATCCACCTGGGAGAAGGGAATCTGGTGGGCGCCCTTGCCGCACACATCCTCGTAGGACAAGCCGCGGCGGCCCAAGTGGCGGTCGGCCAGGCTTTCAAGGCTGTGTGGTCGGTGCGCCTCCAGCACATAACTCTGCAACATCGTGTCCTGCACATAGCCCCGCACGGTGATGCCGGCATTGGCCATCACATGCAAGTCGTACTTGATGTTCTGGCCCAATTTGGCGGCGGCCGGGTCTTCCAGCCACGGCCGCAACCGATCCAAGACCGCAGCGGCGTCCAGTTGCGGCGCCACGCCGGGATAGTCGTGGTGCAGCGGGATGTAGGCCCCCTGCCCCGGGGTCACCGAAAAACTCAGGCCCACCAGCCGCGCGGCCATCGGGTCCAGCGAATCGGTCTCGGTGTCGAAGCCCACCAGGTGCGCCGCGCGCAGCCGCTGGGCCCACTCATCGAATTGGGCCCAGGTGGTGATGGTGTCGTACTGCACGGGTTCGGCCAGGGGCGGTACGGGCACGGGCTCGTCTTCAAGTGCGTCTGCCCTTTGCGAGTTCACCGCACCTTCAGCCGCACCTTCAGCCGCACGCGCTGTACTCGCCACAGCGGCCACCCCTGCCCCGCTGCCCTGCACCCCTTGCGCATCCAACTCGCGCAGCCAGGTGCGAAACCCGTAGCGTTGATAGAAATCATGCAGCCCGGCTTGGTCCACCGCCCGCAGCGCCAGCGCTTCCAGGGCCGGCCACCCGTCCACCGATGCGGCCAGGTCGCAGTCGCACTTCACCGTCACCAGGCGCCGCCCCATGGGCAGCCAGTCCAGGGCCTGGCGCAGGTTCTCGCCGGCCACGCCCTTGATGGAGCCGGCCGCTGCAATGACGCCATCCAAGCTGCCGTGCTCGGCGATCCACTTGGCTGCGGTCTTGGGGCCGACCTTCTCCACACCAGGCACGTTGTCCACCGTGTCGCCCATCAGCGTGAGGTAGTCGATGATGCGCTCGGGCGGCACGCCGAACTTGGCCATCACGCCGGCTTCATCCAAGGACTCATTGCTCATGGTGTTGACCAGACTCACATCGGGCGTCACCAGTTGGGCCAGATCCTTGTCGCCGGTGGAAATCAGCACGCGGTGTCCGCTGGCGGCCGCTTGGGCGGCGATGGTGCCAATGGCATCGTCGGCCTCGATGCCGCCCACCTGCAACACCGGCCAACCCAAGAGCCGCACCACCTCGTGGATGGGCTCGATCTGCTGCACCAGCGGTTCGGGCATGGGCGCGCGGTGACCCTTGTAGTCGGGGTACCACTCGTCGCGGAAGGTGGGGCCGGAGGCGTCGAAGATGCACGCGGCATGTTCGGCAGGGTATTGGTCGCGCAGGCGCTTCATCATGGCCACCATGCCGTGAACGGCCCCAGTGGGGAAACCGGCAGGTGAGCGCAGGTCCGGCATCGCGTGGTAGGCCCGATACAGGTAGCTCGACCCGTCGACCAGCAGCATCAAGGGTTTCATAGAATCGAGAGTTTACGCACCGAGCACCCATGGCCGTCTTCACCGAGGTCTCCGAAGCGGAGGTCCAGTCCTTCATCGAACCCTTGCGGATCGGCCGCCTGCAATCCCTGCGGGGCATTGGCGCGGGCATCGAGAACACGAACTACTTTGTGGACACCGATGAAGGCGGCTGGGTGCTCACGATCTTCGAGCGACTGGGCTTTGAGCAACTGCCCTTCTACCTGCGCCTGATGCAGCATCTGGCCCTGCGCGGCATACCGGTGCCCCTGCCGCGCGCCAACGATCAGGGCGACATCCTGTTCTCACTCAAAGGCAAGCCTGCAGCGGTGGTGAACAAGCTGCAGGGCGGCCATCAACTGGCACCCGATGAGCACCACTGCAGCCAGGTGGGTGCGATGCTGGCCCGCATGCACCTGGTGGGGCGGGATTTCCCCATGCGACAGCCCAACCTGCGCGGCCTGCCCTGGTGGGAGGCCACCGTGCCCCTGGTGCTGCCGTTTCTGGAACACGAAACGGCAGCGCTGCTGCGCGGCGAGCTGGCG
>CAMCTE010000125.1 GCA_945878385.1 Azohydromonas lata NBRC 102462
AAGGACGCCGAACTGCATGCGGCCGAAGACAAGGAGCGTGTCGAGTTCGTGCAGGCCAAGAACAATGCCGAAGCCATGGTGCACAGCGTGAAGAAATCGCTGACGGAATACGGCGACAAGCTCGATGCCGGCGAGAAGGAAAAGATCGAAGCCGCACTCAAGGATGTGGAAGAAGCGCTCAAGGGCGAGGACAAGGCCGCGATTGAATCCAAGACCGAAGCCCTGATGACGGCCAGCCAGAAGCTCGGCGAGAAGGTGTATGCCGAAGCCCAGGCCGCCGCAGGTGCAGCCGGTGCTGCAGGCGCAGCCGAAGCGGCGGCAGCCGGTGCGGGGGCTGGTGGCGCGCCGGGCTCAGGTGCCTCAGGTGCTTCTGCATCAGGCGCCAAGCCCACCGATGACAATGTGGTGGACGCCGAATTCAAGGAAGTCAAGAAGTGACGCCACGGGGTGCGGCGCAGCCGACACCCCTGCGCCGCGTGAGGCCCGTCGGATGCTCCGGTGGCCCGCGCGGCTTTGCAGTTCATAGAGCCAGGAAAACCTGATGGCCAAGCGCGACTATTACGAAATCCTCGGCGTACCCAAGAACGCCAACGACGAGGACATCAAGAAGGCCTATCGCAAGCTTGCGATGAAGTACCACCCCGACCGCAATCAGGGCGAAGGTGCAAAGAAGGCCGAGGAGAAGTTCAAGGAGGCCAAGGAGGCCTACGAGATGCTCTCCGACCCCAAGAAGCGTGGCGCCTACGACCAATTCGGTCACGCGGGGGTTGACCCGAACATGGGTGGCGGCGCGCGGGGCGGCCCGGGTGCAGAGGGCTTCGGCGGCTTTGCCGAAGCCTTCGGTGACATCTTTGGCGACATCTTCGGCAACCAAGGTGGTGGCCGGCGCGGCGGCGGCGGGCAGCAGGTCTACCGCGGCTCCGACCTGTCCTACGCCACCGAAATTTCGTTGGAAGAAGCCGCAGCCGGCAAGGACACGCAGATCCGCATTCCCAGTTGGGAGACCTGCGAAACCTGCAGCGGCAGTGGCGCCAAACCGGGCACGAGCCCGAAGGCCTGCCCAGGCTGCAACGGCACGGGCACGGTGCACCTGCGCCAGGGCTTCTTCAGCATCCAACAAACCTGCCCGCAGTGCCGCGGCGCAGGCAAGATCATCCCGGACCCCTGCATCACCTGCAACGGCGCGGGCAAGCTCAAGAAGCAGAAGACGCTGGAAGTGCGCATTCCGGCGGGTATCGCCGAGGGCATGCGCATCCGCTCCGTGGGCAATGGCGAGCCAGGTGTCAACGGCGGCCCGCCGGGAGACCTCTACATCGAAATCCGCATCAAGGCGCACGACATCTTCGAGCGCGATGGGGACGATCTGCACTGCAGCGTACCGGTGTCGATGACCACGGCCGCGTTGGGGGGCACCATCGAGGTGCCGACGCTGGGCGGGAAAGCCGAGATCGATCTTCCCGAGGGTACGCAGCATGGGAAAACCTTCCGGCTGCGGGGCAAGGGCATCAAGGGGGTGCGCTCAGCCTACCCGGGTGACCTCTATTGCCATGTGAATGTGGAAACGCCGGTGAAGCTGACGGACGCGCAGAAGAAGATGCTGCGGGACTTGGATGAGTCCTTCCGCAGTGGGGGGGACAAGCATTCGCCGAATGCCAAGAGTTGGACGGACCGGGTGAAGGATCTGTTCAAGTAAAGCCTCTGCGCGTCACGCGGACCTGTGGCCTCTGCGGCCACTGCGCGTCACGCGGGCCTGCGGCCACTGCGCGTCACGGGCGCGGGGTGGGGTATCCCGTACGCCCCTGAGTCCCCGGGCCGGCCTGAACGGCCGGCTCGCAGCGGGGCTGCGCAACCCAAGTTGGTGCGCCAGCGCACACAACTTGGTTTGCTCGCTCCTCGCGCGTTGACTCTTTCAAGGGGCGAACGGGATACCCCACCCCGCACCCTTGAGAGAGATCTGGTCAGTACTCGGAGCCGACGCTGCCGGGGGCGAGGTTGTCGAACTTGGTGTTGGCTTTGATGAAGGCCAGCTTCACGGTGCCGACCGGGCCGTTACGCTGCTTGGCGATGATCACTTCGGCCACGCCCGGCTCTTTGCTGTTTTCCTTGTTGTAGTAGTCGTCGCGGTAGATGAACATGATCACATCCGCGTCCTGCTCAATAGCTCCCGAGTTGTGCGTCACAAGGCCATCGGCCAGCCAGCAGGCAGGGCCTGGAACGGTGATGTCGTAGACCTCTTCTTCGCCATAGGGTTCAAGGGCCACCACGGTGTCCCAGAACAGGTCTGACTCGGCCCACATCAACAGCTCAGCACTCTGCAGGTGATGGGCGTAGTCAGCCATCACCGCACGCGAAGGCGCAAAGTTGAAGTGGGCCTGACCACCATAGGAAGTGCCGCGGGCTGCGGCCATGGCGCGATGGCTGACGCCTTGCGCCTGCATCAAGGCCTTCACTTCGGTGAAGACTTCCTGCGGCAGGGTATCGACATTCGTGTTCGATTCCTGGGAAGCCAAGACGGCCGCCAAACGCTGCGCGGGCTCCACGCGTGGGCCGAAGGCACCCACGACCGTGAGAAAGCGTTGCTGGGCCTGTGCACCGCTGACATCCACATTCCAAACGGGCAAACCTTTGCGTTGAACCACCTGCCGCAACCGGGCCACGATACCCAAGCGCAGAAGCAAGGCGGCCACATCACGGGCCAAGCGCTCGCTGCAGGTGGCCAAATAGACCCGCGCGCTGCCACGCTGCCCCGCGGGGCGCACGCTGATGCAGCCATCGGTTGCCCACAAGTGGCGCAGAAAAAGCGCCACCTGGGTTTGACCCAAGCGGAACAATCCGGTGGGCAGATGCTTCTCATGGGAGCGTTGGCCATGCAGCCCCAGCCGCTTCAACCAGGCGCCGACACCGGCAGGCTGCCAACGGTTCCCATTGCCTGCAATCACCAACTGATGCCACTGCCCTCGCCCGGCATGGCGGGTGACGGTGGAACCCATGGCCCGCGCCGCATCGCACACGGCTTGGCTGTTCGCTTCGCTGGCGGTGGTGTAGCGCAAGGGTTGGTGCTTGATGTAACTGCCGTCACCCACCAGATGGGCCAACAAGATCAGTTCATGCTCGGGCCAGTACTCGGTCAAAGCGGGCTCGGGCACTTGCCGCGCCAATGCAATGCGAGAACCCACGGCAAGGTCTTTCAGCTCGGCCCATCCACCCGCTGAAAACACGCGGTGCTGTGGCGTGGCGCGCAACACACGGCCACTTGCTGTGGTCAGCCGCCAGACGGCCTTTCGCCCGACACGCCAAACACAGTCCGATTCGGCGGTGAGCAACTTTTGCTGGTCGCTCAGCGCGTGGACACGCGGCGTTTGCCCCACCAATTCGGCAATCGGCCTGCGCGTGCCATCAGCCAGCCACACCAAGGTGTCACCCGTCACGCACTCGCGCAAATCGCTCATCATCGGCCGCTTGTCCTGCCGCGTTTCCACGCTGCGGTTCAACTGCGACAGCGCAATCACCGGGCACTGCAGTTCTTTGGCCAGGGCCTTCAGACCGCGAGAGATTTCGCCGAGCTCGGTGGCGCGGTTTTCTTCGCCGCCGCCACTGCCGCTCATCAGCTGCAGGTAGTCCACCACGATCAAACCCAGCTTGCCGCAGGTGCGGGCCTGGCGCCGCGCGCGGGCGCGCAATTCGGCGGGGTTCAGCGCCGGGGTTTCATCGATGAAGATGCTGGCCTTGGAAAGCTTGTCCACCGCTTCGGTCAGGCGCGACCACTCATCGTTGTTCAGTGCGCCGGTGCGCAAGTGCTGCTGGTCGATACGGCCAATCGAGCCCACCATACGCAGCGCCAGTTGCGAGGCGCCCATTTCCATGGAGAACACCACCACGGGCAAGCCTTCTGATGTGGCCACGTTTTCCGCAATGTTGATGGCCAAGGCCGTTTTGCCCATACTCGGTCTTGCAGCCAACACCACCAAATCGCCTGGCTGCAGGCCTGCGGTCATGCGGTCGAAGTCATAGAAGCCGGTGCGCACACCGGTCACTTCCTCGGCACCGTTTTCGGCCAGCTCACTCACCCGGTCCATGAGCTGCACCAACAGGTTGGTCATGTCATGAAAGCCCTGGCGCGAACGCGAGCCCTCTTCGCCGATCTTGAAGATGCGGCTCTCCGATTCGTCCAGGATGGTCGACACCTGTCGGCCCTGCGGGTTGAAGGCCTGCGTGGCGATCTCATCACTGGCCTCGATCAATTTGCGCAGCACCGCGCGCTCGCGCACGATCTCGGCGTAGCGGCGCAGGTTGGCCGCGCTGGGCACACTTTGCGCCAGTGAATTCAAGTAGCCGATGCCGCCGCACTCCTGCGCCTTGCCCAGGCTTTGCAGACGCTCGTACACCGTGATCACATCCGCCGGCTTGCTGGCCTGCACCAGGTCGCCCATGGCCTGGAAGATCAGCCGATGTTCATAGCGGTAGAAGTCCGATGCGGTGACCAGGTCGGCCGCGCGGTCCCAGGCGCTGTTGTCCAACAGCAGGCCACCCAAGACGCTTTGCTCAGCCTCGTAGGAATGCGGCGGGATGCGCAGCTTGGCGACATCGGCGTCGCCCGTGCCACCGGGCACAGGCAGCGGAAGGTGGTCGAACTCGTTGGGCGGGGAATCCATGCCCTCATCATAGGTTGGCATCGATGGAAGCCCTGTGGGTAAGGCTGGGGATAAACCGTGGAGCAGCGGTGAACACCCCAAGGTTTGGGATCAGAATGAAAAAGGGCCGGCAGCGCCGACCCTTCTTGTGACGCGAAGCCTTTGCAGACCCCGCGCCAATCGTGAACCCGATCAGTCCGTCTCGCCCACCACCACGATGGTGATGTCCACCACCACATCGGTGTGAGGGGCCACCGACACGGTGAATTCGCCCACGGTCTTCAGCGGACCATTGGGCATGCGCACCTGCGCCTTGGCGATCTCAAAGCCCTTGGCCTTGAGGCCTTCGGCCACATCGTGGTTGGTGACCGAACCGAACAGGCGACCGTCCACACCGGCCTTTTGGCTGATGCTCACGCGCAGGCCGCTGAGCTTCTCGCCCACGGCTTGTGCGGCGGCCAGCTTCTCGGCGGCCAGGCGCTCCAGTTCGACGCGCTTGGCTTCGAATTCCGCAATCGCGGCATCCGTAGCGCGGCGGGCGCGCTTGGTGGGGATCAGGAAATTGCGGGCGTAGCCGTCCTTGACGCGGACCACATCGCCGAGGTTGCCAAGGTTGGCCACCTTCTCAAGCAGAATGACTTGCATGGTGGGCTCCTATCAAACCTTGTGCTGGTCGCTGTACGGCAGCAGGGCCAGAAAGCGCGCGCGCTTGATGGCCGTGGTGAGCTGACGCTGGTAGAAGGCGCGCGTGCCGGTCAGGCGGGCGGGCGTGATCTTGCCGTTCTCGCCGACGAAGTCGCGCAGGACGTCCACATCCTTGTAGTCGATCTGTTCGACGCCGGCCACGGTGAAGCGGCAGAAGCGCTTGCGCCTGAACAGGAGGGACTGCTGGTTGCGCTTGGGCTTGCGGTCCTTGGAAAACTTGCCGCGGGGAGGTGCCATGATGTGCTCTCTTTCGCTTGATTCGTTGGTTCAGTTCGGTGGCGTTTCAGTCTGGGCGGTTCGTACCGGTTTCGTTCTGCCGCTGCAGCGAGGTGATGTGAAACACCATGCCTCGTCCGTTGCGTGCCGGCGCGAGGAACCCGTGAAAGCCCACCGGTTCATCCATCGCCAGCTGCTGCGCCTGCACTGCCAAGGTACCGATGCACACTGCCTTGCAGTCCATCGTCACCTTGCGCGGTGTGCCCTCCTCCTGCACCACGGACTGGTGATCGATCACCAAGTCCACAGCCGGCAGGCCCGCGGGCGTGTAGCGCAGCGCTGAACGCTCCTTGATCACGCCCGACAAGCTCAGCCGGTTGGTACCGGGCTGTGCGGCGGGGGCGCCAGGCGTCAACGCCTGCTGGTTCGTCAGGCCGCAGCCTCCTGGGATGTGGAAGTCTTGCGCGCTTCTTCGCGCTCAACCGACTTCATCATCACCGAGGGGTTGGTCTCAGCCTTGTCCTTGGCCACGGTCAGGTGGCGCAGCACGGCGTCGTTGAAGCGGAAGCCCGTCTCGAGTTCAGCCAGGGTCTCCTTGCTGCACTCGATGTTCAGGCACAGGTAGTGCGCCTTGGCCAGCTTTTGGATCTGGTAGGCCAACTGACGGCGGCCCCAGTCCTCAACCCGATGCACCTTGCCGGCAGCGCCGGTGATCAAGGCCTTGTAACGCTCCAGCATGGCCGGAACTTGTTCGCTTTGATCCGGATGGATCAGCAGAACGATCTCGTAGTGACGCATGTAATCTCCTTGTGGATTCCGTTTGTCGGAAGCCGCCCACGCGCGTCGGTGCGGGTGCGGCAAGGTGGCGAAAAGCCTTCAAGTATAGCGGATTTTCGGGTTTGCCCTGAGCCTCGCTCACCCCAGCACCTTCACCCCCGCCAAGCGCTGCCAAGTCTGCACCACCGTATCCGGGTTCAGCGAGATCGACACGATCCCCTCCTGCGCCAGCCAATCGGCAAAGTCCGGATGATCCGAAGGCCCCTGCCCACAGATCCCGATGTACTTCCCCGTGGCCCGGCAAGCCGTGATCGCCCGAGCAATCAGGGCCTTCACCGCCGGGTCACGCTCATCAAAGTCTTCAGCCAACAACTCAAGACCTGAATCCCGGTCCAAGCCCAGCGTCAACTGCGTCAGGTCGTTTGAGCCGATGGACATCCCGTCGAAGTGCTCCAGGAACTGATCCGCCAGGATCGCGTTGCTCGGCACCTCGCACATCATGATGAGCCGCAGGCCGTCCACACCGCGCTTCAAACCGCGCTCGGCCAACATCTGCGTCACCCGCGCGGCCTGCTTCACCGTGCGCACGAAGGGCACCATGATCTCCACATTGCTCAGGCCCATTTCATGCCGCACCCGCTTGAGCGCTTCACACTCCATGGCGAAGGCATCGCTGAATTCCCCGCTGATGTAGCGGCTGGCCCCACGGAAGCCCAGCATCGGGTTTTCTTCGTCGGGCTCGTAGCGGCTGCCGCCAATGAGCTTGCGGTATTCGTTGCTCTTGAAGTCCGACAGCCGCACGATCACCGGCTTGGGCCAGAAGGCCGCGGCAATCGTGGCGATGCCTTCGGCCAGCTTGTCCACATAGAAGGCCTTGGGGCTGGCATGGCCCCGAGCGATCGACTCCACCGCCAACTTCAGGTCGGCGTCGATGTTCGGATAGTCGAGGATCGCCTTCGGGTGCACCCCGATGTTGTTGTTGATGATGAACTCCAGGCGGGCCAGGCCCACACCCGAGTTCGGCACCTGCGCAAAGTCGAAGGCCAGCTGCGGATTGCCCACATTCATCATGATCTTGATCGGGCAGTACGGCATTTCGCCGCGCTTGACTTCGCTGACCTCGGTCTCCAACAGCCCGTCGTAGATCACGCCCGTGTCGCCCTCGGCGCACACCACCGTCACCAGGGCCCCATCGGCCAGCTTGTCGGTGGCGTCCCCACAACCCACCACCGCCGGAATGCCCAGCTCGCGCGCAATGATGGCCGCATGGCAGGTGCGCCCACCGCGGTTGGTCACGATGGCGCTGGCCCGCTTCATCACCGGCTCCCAGTTCGGGTCGGTCATGTCGGTCACCAGCACATCGCCCGGCTGCACCCGGTCCATCTCGGCAATCGAAGTCACCAGACGCACGGGGCCCGCGCCGATCTTCTGGCCGATCGCACGCCCCTCGGCCAGCGGCTTGCCCCGGCCCTTGAGCTTGTACCGGTACTCCGCTTGGCCAACCGACTGGCTCTTGACCGTTTCGGGCCGCGCCTGCAGCACATACAGCTTGCCGTCCTGCCCGTCCTTGCCCCACTCGATGTCCATCGGGCGCCCGTAGTGCTGCTCGATGATCAGCGCGTACTGGGCCAGTTCGGTGATGTCGGCATCCGACAGCGAATAGCGGTGGCGCAGATCTGAAGGCGTGTCCTCGGTCCTCACCAGCTTGCCCGAGGCCTGACGCTCCTCTGCCGATGCGAAAGTCATGCGGATGAGCTTGCTGCCCAGGTTGCGGCGGATCACCGCCTTGTTCCC
>CAMCTE010000126.1 GCA_945878385.1 Azohydromonas lata NBRC 102462
AGTTGGAAGATCGCAAAGACGAGCGCGATGGCCGTCAGCGCCTTTTCACCACCGGACAGCAAGTGGATGGTGCTGTTCTTCTTGCCCGGAGGCTGTGCCATCACCTGGACACCGGCGTCCAGAATCTCGTCGCCGGTCATCACCAGGCGCGCCTGACCGCCGCCAAACAAGGACGGGAACATGCGCCCAAAGTGCTCGTTGACCTGGCGGAAGGTTTCGCCCAACAGGTCGCGGGTTTCCAGATCGATCTTGCGGATGGCATCTTCCAGGGTGGTGATGGCCTCCATGAGGTCGGCGTTCTGCGCATCGAGGAAGGTCTTGCGCTCGCGTGCACTCGAGAGCTCATCGAGCGCCGCCAGATTGACCGCACCCAGGCCGTTGATTTCGCGGTTGATGCGGTCGATTTCACCCTGCAGACCCCAAAGCTTGACCCCACCCTCGTCAATGCCCGCAGCCAGCGTCTGCAGGTCCACTTCTGCGGCCTGGAGTTGCTCCAGGTACTGCGCGCCACCCAGGGCGGCCGCCTGCTCTTCGAGTTGAAGCTGCGTGATGCGCTCGCGCAGGGGTTGCAGGTTGCGCTCGATGCCCAGGCGCTGCTCATCGGCCTGGCGCAGTTGCGCGCTCAATGCGTCGTATCGCTGCCGGACGGCCGCCAGGGCTTGTTCGCGTTGCACGCGTTCAGCCAGTGCAGCCTGCAAGCCCGTCTGGGCCGATGCGTCGTCCAGTTCCTGCATCTCCGCCTGCGCTGCCTGAAATGAGGCCGCGTTCGCCTGGATTTGCTGGTCGGCGGTCTCGATCAGCCGCTGCAGTTCCTGGCCTCGGGCCTGCAGGGCGCGACCGGCGAACTGCGCCTCCTGGGCCTGTCGCTCCAGCGTGCGCTGTTGTTCTCGAGCCTGGGCCAGTTGCCGCTCCTTTTCGATCACCACCTCATCCAGTTCGGCGTGAAGCTCCTGCTCCTGCGCCAGTTGCAGGTCAAGCTCCTCGAACCGGGCTTCGCCGGTCGCGCGCCGCTCCTGAAGCGCCTCTGTCTGCGCCTCGATTTCGGCGAGCTCACCTTCGAGTTGATCGGCTCGCTCCTGCGCGGCTTGATTCTGTTGGCTGAGCTGCAGCCACTGCACCTCAATCTGATGGGCGCGGGACTGCGTGGCGGCTGCTTCTTGGCGCAACTGCGCTGCACGCAAGTTCGCCTCAGTGTGCGCCGCCTCCGCACGAACCAGGGCCGAGCGGGCATCATCGGACAGCAGGGCCTGCGCGCGCAGCTCGGTCTGCAGGTTTTCAATTTCCTGGGCCCGGGCCAGAAGGCCCGACTGCTCGGTGTCCGGCGCGTAGAACGCCACCGCTTCCGCGCTGACACTGTGGCCCTCGCGGGTGATGAGGATCTCGCCGTGCGCCAGCCGGCTGCGCTGCGCCAGGGCGTCGTCGAGGGAAGCCGCGGTGTAGACACCCTGCAGCCAATCCTGCAGCAAGTGGCGCAGGCGGTCGTGGCCGTCGGTGCGGACCAAGGCCATCAATGGTTGCCCCGGCAAGTTGGCAGTGACAGACGCCGACCCCACAGGTGCAGCCGCATCGCCCGATGCGCTGTAGAAGGCCAGCCTGGCCGGCGGAGGATCGGCGATGAGTGCCTTGAGCGTGTCCAACCGCCCGACTTCGAGCGCATTCAGGCGTTCGCGCAGTGCCGCCTCCAGCGCGCTTTCCCAGCCGGTTTCGATGTGCAGGCGTGTCCAAAGACCAGTCATCGAGGCCAGCCCATGACGCTCCAACCAGGGCTTGAGCTTGCCCTCGGTCTGCACCTTGTCCTGCAGGGCCCTCAAGGCTTCCAAGCGTGCATTGAGCGACGCCTGACGGGCGCTTTGCGCATTGGCGTCTTCCTGCGAAGCGCGACGGGTTTCGTCGATTTCAGGCAAACGGTCGGTGATTTCGGTCAAGCGTGCAGCGGCCTCCTCGGCCGCGCGTTGCGCATCCTGCCGCTCCAGCCCAAGGGCCTGCAGTTTGGCTGAATCTGGGGCGTTCAGGCCCTTGCGTTCGCCGCTGAGCCGGTCGCGTCGGGTCTGCAGGCCCCGCAGTTGCTCGTCGACGCCACGGCTTTCGGCGGCCAGGAGTTGAATTTGCTGCTGTACGTCGGCCCCGCGCTGACGCTGCTCGTTGGCACGCTGCTGCGCGGCGCGCACCGCATCTTGCGCATCGGGCAACAACAACGCCTGCTCTTCCACCTGAGCGGCCAGGATTGCGGCCTGTTCGGCTGCGGCTTCCTGCTGCACGACCAAGTCATCAAGCTCGGTGCGCGCCTGCTGTTGGCGTTCAGCCCACTGCGCATCTTGCGCACGAAGCTCGGCCAGTCGGGCCTGCACGCGATCCCGACCCTCGACCACATAGCGGATGCGCTCTTCGAGACGGCTGACGGCCAGGGAGGCCTCGCCCAACGCACCCTGGGCCTCATGCAGCTCATCACTGGCCGCGTAGTGGTCTTGGCGGACCGTTTCCAACGAGGCTTCGACTTCGCGCAGTTCGGCCATTCGCGCTTCGAGGTCGTTGACCGCTTGGCGCACGGAAGCCTTCACGCGCTCTTCCTCCTGGGACGCATCGCGGTGTTTGAGGAACCACAACTGGTGCAGCTTGAGCGATCCCTGTTCCTGCAGGGACCGGTACTGCGCGGCCACCTCGGCCTGGCGCTCGAGTTTTTCCAGATTGGAGTTGAGTTCGCGCAGGATGTCTTCCACTCGCGTGAGGTTTTCGCGGGTGTCTTTCAGGCGGTTCTCGGTTTCCCGGCGGCGCTCCTTGTACTTGGACACGCCGGCGGCTTCCTCCAGGAACAGGCGCAGTTCTTCAGGCTTGCTCTCGATGATGCGGCTGATGGTGCCCTGGCCAATGATGGCGTAGGCGCGCGGGCCCAGGCCCGTGCCCAGGAATACATCCTGCACATCGCGCCGGCGCACGACTTGGTTGTTGATGTAGTAGCTGCTGTTGCCGTCACGGGTAAGCACGCGCTTGACGGCAATTTCGCTGAACTGGTTCCACTGACCACCGGCGCGGGCCAGCGCGTTGTCAAACACCAATTCGACGCTGGCACGGCTGGCGGGCTTGCGGCTGGTGGTGCCATTGAAGATGACATCCTGCATGGACTCGCCACGCAACTCAGAGGCCTTGCTCTCACCCAACACCCAGCGCACGGCGTCCATGATGTTGGACTTGCCGCAGCCGTTGGGGCCCACCACACCCACCAGTTGCCCCGGCAGTTCAAAGGTGGTGGGGTCGGCAAAGGACTTGAATCCGGCCAGCTTGATGGAACGCAGCCTCATGGGGCTCCCGATCGCCGCTGCGGCGCAATGCCGCAAGTGCTTGATTTATTTGGACAAATTCCCGACCAAACAGGGTCAGATCAACCAAGGATGATAACATTTACCCATGGCTAAAACCCCCGTGAGAACCCAGCGCGCCAAGCCCGCGACGCCCCCCAGTGCACCCAGCAAACAACTGGACGCTTTTCCAAACCCGGCGCCCGAGCGCGACTATGTCATCCAGTTCCAGGTGCCGGAGTTCACCTGTTTCTGCCCTTTGACCGGACAGCCAGACTTCGCCCACTTCACCATCGACATGATTGCCGACCGGTGGTGCGTGGAACTCAAGAGCCTGAAGATGTACATGTGGTCCTACCGCAATGAGGGCGCGTTCCACGAAAAGGTCACCAACACCATCCTGTCGGACATCGTAAAGGTGGCCGACCCCCGCTTCATCCGCATCACGGCCAAGTGGTATGTGCGCGGCGGCATCTATACGAATGTCGTGGCCGAGCACCGCAAGAAGGGTTGGAAGCCCCAGCCCCGCGTGGATCTGCCCTCGTTCGAGCAGGCCACTGGCCTGGCCGGCTGATCAGCGCAGCGATCATGAACCCGCTGCTGCAAAGCTTGCAGCCCTACCCCTTCGAGCGCCTGCGGGCCTTGACGCAATCCGTCACGCCCAGTGCGGCCCACAGGGCCATCAGCCTGGGCATCGGCGAGCCCAAGCACCCCACGCCACCGCTGATCGAAGACGCACTGATGGGCGCCCTGAGTGGCCTGTCGGCCTACCCGGCCACTGCAGGCGATCCCGCGCTGCGCGAGGCCCTGGCGGCCTGGGTGCAGCGGCGGTACGGCGTGTCGCTGAACCCGGGCACCCAGGTGCTGCCGGTCAATGGTTCGAGGGAGGCCTTGTTCGCCTTGGCCCAAACCGTCGTCGACCCCACTCGCGCAGGCGCCACGGTGGTGTGTCCCAACCCGTTCTATCAAATCTACGAAGGAGCCGCCCTTTTGGCCGGTGCGCAGACCGCCTTCGCCAACAGCGATGCGTCGCGCAACTTCGCGGCCGATTGGTCTCAGATCGACGACTCCACCTGGGCGCGCACCCAACTGCTGTATGTCTGTTCGCCCGGCAACCCCACAGGCGCGGTGATGCCCTTGGCCGAGTGGGAACGGCTGTTTGAACTCAGCGACCGTCACGGCTTTGTCATCGCCAGCGATGAGTGCTACTCGGAAATCTACTTCCGCGACCAAGCGCCCCTGGGTTCGCTGGAAGCCGCACAACGCCTGGGACGCGGTGACTTCCGCCGGCTCCTTGCGTTCACCAGCTTGAGCAAGCGCAGCAATGTGCCTGGCATGCGCTCGGGTTTCGTGGCCGGAGACGCACAGATCGTCAAGCAGTTTTTGCTTTACCGCACCTACCACGGCAGTGCCATGAGCCCCACGGTGCAGCGCGCCAGCATTGCGGCCTGGAACGACGAAGCGCATGTGCAGGCCAACCGGGCCCTGTACAAGCGCAAGTTCGAACAGGTGACGCCTGTTCTGGCCGAGGTGCTGGAGGTGGCCCTGCCCGACGCCGGCTTCTACCTGTGGGCGGCCGTACCCGGTGGCGATGATGTTGACTACGCGCTGAAACTGCTCGCTCAATACAATGTGGCGGTGTTGCCGGGCAGCCTGCTGGCCCGCACCGCCCATGGCGCCAACCCCGGCGCGGGCCGCATTCGCATGGCCCTGGTGGCCGGCGTTGAGGAGTGCCTCGAAGCCGCCCACCGCATTCACCAATTCACCAAGGACTACCGCCCATCATGAGCACCGCCCAGTTGCAAGCCATCGTCGACACCGCCTGGGAGGCGCGCGCCCAGATCACAGCCATCAATGCGCCAGAGGTGCGCGAGGCGGTGGAGCATGTGATCGCTGATCTGAACAAGGGCCGTATCCGCGTGGCCGAGCGCCAGGGCGTCGGCCAGTGGCAGGTCAACCAGTGGGTGAAGAAGGCGGTGCTGCTGAGCTTCCGCCTGAACGACAACCAGGTGATGCGCGCAGGCGATCTGGGCTTCTTCGACAAGGTCAAGACCAAGTTCGCCCATTTGGACGAGGCCCAGATGCGCGAGACTGGCGTGCGCGTGGTGCCGCCGGCCGTGGCCCGCCGGGGTTCGTACATCGCCAAGAACGTGGTGCTGATGCCCAGCTACGTCAACATCGGTGCGTATGTGGATGAGGGCACGATGGTCGACACCTGGGCCACCGTGGGTTCCTGCGCACAGATCGGCAAGAACGTGCACCTCTCCGGTGGCGTGGGCATCGGCGGCGTGCTGGAGCCCCTGCAGGCCAACCCCACCATCATCGAGGACAACTGCTTCATCGGCGCGCGTTCTGAGGTGGTGGAAGGCGTGATCGTCGAGGAGAACTCGGTGATCTCCATGGGCGTCTACATCGGCCAGAGCACCAAGATCTATGACCGTGCCACGGGCGAGGTGACCTACGGCCGCGTACCGGCGGGCTCGGTGGTGGTCAGCGGCAATCTGCCCAGCGCAGACGGCAAGTACAGCCTTTACTGTGCGGTGATCGTGAAGAAGGTGGACGCGCAGACCCGCGCCAAGACCAGCATCAACGAACTGCTGCGAGCCTGATTGAAGCTCATCGCGCTCATCGAAGCCGAAGCCGCCCGACTCCAGCAGTCGGGCGTTTCGTTTGGACACGGCACCACGAACGCGTTTGACGAGGCGGTGTGGCTGGCGCTGTGGTCTCTGGGCTTGCCCTTGGACGACCTCGAGGGTGTGGCCCAAAGGCATCTCAGCGACCAAGAACAGAGGCAACTGCAGGCCCTGATCGACCGGCGCATTCACGAGCGCCTACCCGCGGCTTACCTGACCCGCGAGGCCTGGCTGCAGGGCGTGCCCTTCCATGTGGACGAGCGTTGCATCGTGCCGCGCTCGCTGATTGCCGAGCACCTGGCCGACGGCGACCTGGACGACCTGCTGGGGCGCGAGCCCACGCGCGTGCTGGACTTGTGTACCGGCAACGGCAGCCTGGCCGTGCTGTGCGCGATGGCCTGGCCACAAGCCCAGGTGGATGGTGCCGACCTGAGCGCCGAGGCGTTGGCCGTGGCGGCCATCAACCGCGAACGCCACGGACTGCAGGACCGGCTCGAACTGCTGCAAGGCGATGGACTGGCTGCAGTGCACAACCGCGTCTACGACCTGATCGTGTGCAACCCGCCGTATGTGAACGCGCAGTCGATGCAGGCCCTGCCGCGCGAGTACCAGGCCGAGCCGGCACTGGCGCTGGACGGTGGCGCCGATGGGATGGATTTCATTCGCCCCTTCTTGAGCCGGGCCGCGCGCCATCTGGCCCCCAGCGGCTGGCTGGTGCTTGAAATTGGCCACGAGCGGCCGCACTTCGAGGCGGCCTTTGGCGGGCCCGCGGGGTTGGAGCCCATTTGGCTGCCCAACTCGTCCGGCGTTGATGCGGTGTTGGCCCTCCCAGCCGAGGCCTTGGTGGCTTGGTCGGCGCAGACGGGTACGCCCAAGGGCGGCGCACCGTTGAACGCATCGGGCGTCTCCTCATGATCACCCTTCGCGACCTGACCCTGCGCCGCGGCGCCAAGGTGGTGCTGGAAGACGCCAGCGTGACCCTCAACCCTGGTGAAAAGGTTGGCTTGGTGGGCCGAAATGGGGCGGGCAAGTCGAGCCTCTTCTCGGCCCTGGCCGGTCGGCTGGAAGCCGATGCGGGTGAGGTGGATGTGCCGCGCCACTGGCGCGTAGGCGAAGTGGCCCAGCACATGCCGGAAACCGAAATGGGCGCCACCGAATTCGTGCTGGAAGGCGATGAGCCTCTGATGGCGGCACGGGCCGCCTTGGCACGAGCGGAGGCCGCGCATGACGGAGATGCGATGGGTGAGGCCCATGCCGCGCTGGCACAGGCCGGCAGCTTCGATGCCCGGTCGAGGGCGCAGACCTTGTTGATGGGCCTGGGCTTCACGGTGGAACAACTGGACGCACCGGTCAACAGTTTCTCCGGCGGCTGGCGGATGCGCTTGCAACTGGCCCGCGCCCTGATGTGCCCCGCCGACCTGCTGCTGCTGGACGAGCCCACCAACCACCTGGACCTGGACGCCTTGGTGTGGCTGGAAGGCTGGCTGCAACGCCACCCGGCCACGATGCTGGTGATCAGCCACGACCGTGAATTCCTGGATGCGGTGACCAAGGTGACCCTGCACTTGGAAAACGCACAGCTGATGCGCTATGGCGGTCACTACACGGCGTTCGAGTCGATGCGGGCCGAACGGATGCTGCAGCAGCAGGCCGCGTTCGACCGGCAGCAGGACCGCATGGCGCAACTGCAGCGTTTTATCGACCGCTTCAAAGCCAAAGCCAGCAAGGCCAAGCAGGCGCAGAGCCGGGTCAAGGCCCTGGCCCGCATGGAAAAGCTGGCGCCGGTGCTCACCGCGTCGGACTTCTCCTTTGACTTTCGCGACCCGGGCGCCGTACCCAACCCCATGGTGAGCCTGCGCGACCTGCATTGCGGATATGGCGAACGCATCATCGTGCGTGGTGTGCAGCGCAGCGTGCTGGCCGGGCAGCGCATTGGCATCCTGGGGGCCAACGGCCAGGGCAAGTCCACCTTCATCAAGACCCTGGTGGGGCAGATCGAGCCCTTAGGCGGGCAGCAGGTGCAGGGCAAGGGTCTGGCTGTGGGCTACTTCGCGCAACAGGAAATGGACCTGCTGCACGACGACGACACGCCGCTGCAGTGCATGGTGCGATGGGCACGCGAACGCGGGCCCGATGCGCGCGAACAGGAGCTGCGCGACTTCCTCGGACAGTTTCG